>DATKHK010000101.1:0-5455 GCA_035510255.1 Saccharimonadales bacterium (SeqCode)
AGTCAGACCTGATCCGCGAAGGCTCACTCCAAGAACACATCAGCTTTGAAATAGCATCCATTAAAAACCAAATTCAGTTTTATGTTTGGACCCCCAGACATCTGAAAGACTTCGTCGAAGGACAGATTTACGCCCAATACCCAAGCGTGCGCATCAGCGAGGGAGTGGAGGACTATACCCACCCGGACCTCGGTACCCGCCAAGCCTACACCACCGAGCTAGTGCTCGATAAGATTGAGGTGCTGCCGATTAAGACCTTCCAGTCGTTTGAGGTCGATCCGCTGGCCGGTATCACCGCCGTGCTGGCTAAGCTAGAACAGCCCGGCGAAGAGATGTGGGTGCAAATCCTGGCCCGCCCGATCGACGATGACTGGCAGGATAAAGGCCTTAAGTACATCGATGACGTCAAAGCCGGCAAGCGCAGCCAGCCATTCGAGAACCAAGTGATGGGGCAGCTGTTTAGCCTGCTGGGCCATATTGGCGTTAACTTTATAAGCGGACTGCTGTCGCCACCGGGGGAGGCCAAAACCGCCGACAAGGAAAAGAAGGAAGAAAAGCTATCTACCGGCCAGCAAACCTTGGTAAAAGCGGTTGAGGAGAAAATTACCAAGCTGGGCTACCATGTTAAGATCCGGATTACCTATCTGGGAAGCGACCCGACGTTGGCCCGCCACCGCACACAGGCGATTGTCGGTGGGTTCAAGCAGTTTAACACTACCAACCTCAACGGTTTTAAGGCGATGAAGGTCAAAGAGGGGAGCGAGGGACTTGATGAGTATCACGCCCGGCTGTTTATTGATAGTGGCTCACTGCTAAACATTGAGGAGTTGGCTAGTGTTTACCACCTGCCGCACAAGAGCGTCGAAACGCCCAGCATGGTCTGGACAACAGTAAAGACCTCGGAGCCGCCTTCAAACCTGCCCTCGGAGGCCTCGACCGATCCTGGCGAGGTCAGCCTGTTTGCCGCCACCAACTTCCGTGGCGTGCAAATTAAGTTTGGTATTAAACGTGCCGACCGCGGCCGCCACCTCTACATTATCGGGCAGACCGGCACCGGTAAATCCAAGCTGCTTAACCTGTTGGCGCTATCCGACATCTACCACAACCAGGGGATGGCGATTGTTGACCCGCACGGCGATTTCGCCACCGACATGCTCAAATACATCCCGGAGCATCGCCTCAAAGACGTTATCTACTTCAACCCGACCGATCGCGACTTTCCAATCGCGTTCAACCCGTTGGAGGTCTACGACGAATCCTTTAAAAATGATATTTCCTCGGAGATGGTAGGGGTCTTAAAGCGGATGTTCGATTCCTGGGGCCCGCGGCTGGAGTACATTCTGCGCTTTACGTTGCTAGCGCTGCTTGATTACCCCGATTCCACCATGCTTGGTATTACCCGTATGCTCACCGACAAGGCTTTCCGCAAGGACGTAATTAAAGAGATTAAGGATCCGGTCGTCAAAGCTTTTTGGGTCACCGAGTTCGCCTCCTGGAACGACAAGTTCGCCAACGAAGCGGTGGCGCCGGTACTGAACAAGGTGGGAGCCTTTACCGCTAACCCACTAATCCGCAATATTATCGGCCAGCCGAAATCACGGCTGGACCTGCGCAAAATCATGGATGAAGGTAAAATTTTGGTGGTTAATCTCTCCCGCGGACAGATAGGGGAGGACAATGCCGGGGTGTTGGGTGCCTTAATGGTCACCAAGATTCAGTTAGCAGCCATGAGCCGGGCCAACGTGCCAATGGAAGACCGCCGGCCGTTCTACTTATACGTTGATGAGTTCCAGAACTTTGCTACCGATTCCTTTGCCACGATCCTCAGCGAGGCCCGTAAGTACGCGCTTAACCTGACTGTGGCCAACCAATATGTCTCGCAGATGCCGGAAGAGGTCCGTAGCGCCGTGTTTGGTAACGTCGGCTCGGTGATCAGCTTCCGGGTGGGGGTTGATGACGCGCCGATTATCGCCAAGAACTTCGCCCCAATCTTTGAGCCGGACGATTTGGTGAAGCTGAACAACCAGCATATCTTTCTCAACCTGAGTATTGACGGCGAGAAGGCTCTGCCGTTTTCGGCTAAAACCTTGCGCATGCCAGATCCGGAGCGTGATTTTACCACCGAGCTGGTAAACTCCTCGCGCCAGCAGTACGCTTCCAGCCGAACCGATGTTGAGAGCGAGATTACCGGCTGGGCCCTGGGCCAGAGCGGGGCCGAGAGAAGTAGCGGTAGCAGCAGCGACCAGGCCGCCCCTCAACCGACGGCTGAACAAAAACCGAACAGTGAGTTTTTGGGCGCCTTAAAGAATCCGCAGCCGTCGGAACGGCCGACCCACACTGCTAGAAACCCGCAGCCTCATCATAGACGGGGAGAAAGCGGCGGCGGACGGCAGCCCGAACCAGGGCGAACCGGAGCGGTAGTTGGCAGTAGCCTGAAGCCAGCCGGCAGCGAGCGGGCCTTAAGCGCCGGTGAAGCTATTTCACTGCGCCAGCGACCGGCAGAGGATTAAGTTTAAGCCCGGTTTAGCCGGGAGCCGGGCCACGGAGTGAGTGGCAATGGAGCAATCCTTAAGAATGAGGCGTGATGCCAACGGGCAGAGCGAAAGCGGGGCCATAGTTGCCCCATGCGTGGATTCCTTGCTTACGTCGCACAATGTATATTTTGCGAACTAGTAGATTTTGGCTTAAGGGTGGGATGATTGTACCCCTAGTGCAGAGGAGTGCCGGCTATAAACAGTTATAATACGCCAACTCTGCAGCTCTCTAACGAGACAGATATACCCCTTTTAAACAGCTAGCCTCTCATGAACAGGCATACCCCGTTATAACATTGCCCGTTGTAAATATTACACTTGGCCAAAATATTATTATGCAATATTCTAAGACCCCATGACGATGTCTGTCGGCCAGCCACTACTTCTCCACTTTCCCCCACTCCGGCCGGCTAGCGTTGCCCGCAGCTAACAACAAACCGCCGCCACGTAACGAGCATTATTGCAGTCCGTACAAAAACCGAACAAGGGGAGAGGAGGGAGGAGTAGTGGCCGCCCCGCCCCTACCTCCTACTGGTAATAGGCTTTATTAGGAATACGCAGGTCGATGTACTGGGTAGGCGTCTTGCCAGCAGCCTGTAGCTCAGCCTGTACCGCCTTGAGGTCGGTTACCTCCCCCGCTGCTGAGCGGGTGGTATCAAATTTGAGGGTTAGGCCGGAGGTGGTCGTCACATAGACCTCGCTGGTGGAAACCGGTACCGTCATCTGCTGGATCGCATAACCGGTGCTGGGCAGGAGCGCAACCAGGCTGACGCAGAAGGACACAAACTGGGTGGGCGCCACCCTATTCCCCACCTTAACCGGTAGATTGCTGCTATCGGTGACGGTTGGCAGTTTAGCGTAGCTGCCAATGGTTGGCCCAATGACGGTAGCGTTGGAATCAAGCAGATAGACAATGCCCTCGGTCTTCCAGTTAAGGGCTGGCTGGCGCTCCTGAATGGTAACCACCAGGGTATGCGGTAGCTTGCGCTGGATGGTCGCCTGCTTAATACTGAGATCGGACTGTTCAAGGTAGGATGCCAAGCTACCGGTATTGACCAGCAGCACATTGTGGCCAAACCACTGCTTACGCAGGTTGGCATTCACCAGCTGGGTGACGCGTGCCTGGGTGAGGGTATGGGTTCCCTTAATCTGCAAATGATGCAGACTGGTCAGACGGCCGCCGCCGATCAGAACCACCAACGCGGCGATTACCAGCAGCGCCAGCCGTAACCAAGCAACCTTGATTACCGGAAGGCTGGGGCGCTGCCAACGGTTCTTGGGGCGTGGCCGCACCATCGACCGGCGGACGTAAGTAGGCCTGGCATTGGAGCGGCGGACGTGGCGCTCGGGCCTCACTGGCGCGACCCCGCGGCCTTGAGTACCAAGGCCGCTAATCGCTGCGATGCATCAGCAACGTAGCAGGCGGCAATGTGAGTCGCTAACTGCTGGCGCGTGGCCGGTGGAGCCGCCAGCAACTTGGTAATGGCAGCCAGCAATGGCTCAGGCTGTTCGTTGGGCAACACCACAGCGGCAGCGGCAGTCGCCAACCAGCGAGCGTTGGCGATTTGATGGGCAGCGGCTTGGTGATTTGGTAGCAGAATCACCGGCTTGGCCAGGGCGGCCAGCTCGGCAATGGTATTAGCACCGGCCCGACCCACCACAATAGTAGCCGCTCGGTACAGCGCCCCCAGCTCAGCCATCGGCAGGAACGCCACCACGTGGTAGTCCGGGCTGGCACCAATCTTTTTCTGAGCGGCGGCCTGCGCCTGAATGTACCCCTCTCGGCCAGCCACGTGGACCACCTGGGCCTTCTGAATCAGATCCGGCAGGATTTCCGCCACCGCTTCATTAATTGCTAATGCCCCCTGGCTCCCCCCGGCAATCACCACCACCGGCCGCTTTGGATTCAAACTGAACTGCTGAATAGCCGTAGCTTTATCGGCCTTGAGAATAGCCGGGCCCACCGGATTACCGGTGTAGTGCAGCTTATCGGCCGGCAGCTGCGGATACAGCTTCTTAGGGAAACCGACAGCGATGGCGGCCGCCCAGCGGCTTAACATCCGATTGTTGACGCCAGGTATGACGTCCGGCTCGTGAATAACCATGGGAATACCAAGCACCCGGCAGGCTAGGCCGACCGGCAGCCCGGTCGGTCCGGCTTTGTTGAAGACAGCCTGAGGCCGCAACCGCCGCAACACCCACCAAGCCTGGAGGCTGCCAATAGCGATTAAGAAGATATCACGCAGGTTAAGCGCCAGGTTGTCTAGCTGCAGCAGATTACGCCACAACCCAGCTCCCGGCAGGCGGCGAAACTTGCCGCCGCAAACACTAACAAAACGCAAACCAGCCGCCCGCGCCAGCTCGGCTTCGATGCCAGCCGCTTGGCCAATGTAGATAAACTCGAGTCGCGGGTCAGACTTTCGCAACGCGTCGACGGTCGCTAAGACCGGCGAGACGTGGCCGGCTGTCCCCCCGCCGCTGACGACTATCCGCATAGGCGCTCTCTTTCGTGTATTTTGAAATATTAAACAGCAGTCCGGCGCCACCCATCATGATCACCAAGCTGGAGCCGCCATAGCTCACAAACGGCAACGGAATGCCGGTGAGCGGCACCAGGCTGAGCATCGCCGCCAGGTTGATGAAGGTTTGAAACAGGTAAATCAGGGTGATGCCGGTGGCGACCAGCCGCGAGAAATTGTCGGGCGCCTTGCGGGCGATTTCCAGGCCGCGATAGATCAACACCCCGAACAAGCCGATAATAATCAGCGATCCGATCAAGCCAAACTCCTCGCCAATCACCGCAAAAATGGAGTCGGTGGGCGCCTCTGGCAGGTAGCCATAAATCTGGATGCTCTTACCGAGCCCCACCCCGAGCAGTCCTCCGCTACCGATGCCGATCAGCGACTGGCAGATATGGTAGC
>DATKHK010000102.1:0-2588 GCA_035510255.1 Saccharimonadales bacterium (SeqCode)
CCAGTGGACTTGGTTACCCCGGCCGCGCCGCCCATGCTGCTAATCCATGGGCACTTAGATACCACGGTAGCACCTAGCCAGACCGCTCAGTTGGCCCATGCCGTAACGGCGGTGGGTGGCCGCGCCGAGGTACATTTCTACCCGATTATGGAGCATATTAGCGCCATCCTGCCGTTTGTGCCGGGTTTTGGATGGTATACCTCACTGCGCCGCGACCTGCGCCGGTTTATCGCCAGTTTAGGGTAGGGCTGCTAGCCGGCCATATTATGCCGACTTACACTACCTTGTAAAACCTGTACACAGATCCGTGTAGAATCATATACGGATCATACACACATCTGTGTATGAGTTGCAGAATAAGGTCGGGTTCCCAAAAACCAGTGGTATCATAGCGGCATGGCCATCAAAAAACTGTCAGCCGAAACCCTGCGCCAGCAAAAAGGTATCAGCTTTCCTGGCATTACGACCTGCTTCTTTTGCTACAGTCGCCAAGGTGAACTCTTTATGGGTCGGCGCAGCCATAACGCCCGCGATGAGCATGATCGCTGGGAGAACGGTGGCGGCGGGCTCAAATGGGGGAGCACGGTTGAAGCTAACATCCGGCGGGAAATTAAGGAAGAGTATAATGCTACGGCGCTGAAGCTGGAGTTTCTCGGGTACCGAGACGTTTTTCGGACACTTGAAGACGGTACGCCAACACATTGGGTCGGTTTGGACTATGCGGTATTGGTAGATCCGAGCGAGATTAAGATAAACGAGCCGGATATGTTTGATGATTCCGGCTGGTTTCGTCTGGACAACCTACCGACTCCTTTGCACTCGCAGTTTGAGCCGGCCGTTAAAAAGTATTACCCCCGCCTTAGTCAAATCCTCAAAAACCGCTATGCAGCAAGCTAAATCCATGGTATTGTAATCTCGCTAGAAGAAGCTGCTAATGGTGCCTTGCGCACCCGGTCTAGGTCTATAAATAAGAGTTTCGTGTGAGGCGCAGCTAACTGGAATTATCGCCAGCTTACCTCTGGAAACAGGAGAAAGGTAAGTAATGGCAACTAAGTTATTCGTAGGTTCACTAGCCTACAGCGTTACCGATGAGACGTTGCGTACAGCTTTTGAAGAAGCTGGCACCGTTGAATCGGCTAAGGTGATCACTGATCGAGAAACCGGCCGCTCACGCGGATTCGGCTTTGTCGAAATGACCAGTGATGAAGAGGCGCAGAACGCGGTCAAGCTGCTCAATGAAAAAGAGCTGGATGGTCGTCGTATCATCGTGAACGAAGCCCGGCCGCAACAGCCGCGCTAAGGATTTACTCTTTACTCTAAAAGTGCCCCTTTCGGGGCGCTTTTAGGTTTTAGAGGGCGTTGAATAACCATTGTGCTCACGCTATAATAGGAACCAATGGAGGATGCAAAGCTCAAATCCCGGCATATTATCGATCTGCGCCAATCGGCTGCAGCTGCGCCGTCTCAACCCCAAGCTCGAAAAGCTGCCCCGAAGCGGTTACTAAGCCGTAAGGCTGCTACAGCTCCGTCAGCTGCCGCAGTAGCTCCACCGGTAGCTGTGCCACCGGTGGACACCAAGCCGCTAGTAGCTACTCCTCCAGCCAGGAGTAGTGCTCCTCAAGCGGTATACTCAGATCCTCCGCCCCAGCGGCGTTTCTGGCCGGCTTTCTGGCGTTTTCTGGTCCTAGTTGTTATTCTGGGCTTGGTCATCACCGGTGGAGTATACCTCTACCTCAAGTACTACGCCTAAGCTATGCAGTCGGCTATTCCTCACCGTTTATTTGACCGCGTTACCCTCAGCCTCATGGTGGTGATTGTTGCTTTGCCGTTAACCTATCTGGAGGTAGCCCATCCTACCCATCAACAGCTTAGTGCTGAGACGAGTACACTAATAAACAAGCTGCCGCATACCGCTGCCGCTCCTGTTGCCACCAGTAAGCCGGCCGCTAGCAGCTCCACTTCGACCGCTCAGCCTACCGTTGCGGCGGCGATCCAGGCCGCCACCCCCAAAACTGCCACCACCAACAGCTATGTTCACTTGCGGGCGGGCGAGTCGGTCAATTCAGCTATTATTACCGACATTGTCTCCGGCACTACGGTGCAGCTGCGCGATGATGCCAACCCCACCTGGCAAGGTGTGACCTACCAGGGCAAAAGCGGCTACATCTACCGCGCCTACCTCCAGTATTAACCTGAAAACCGGCTGATTTTTACTATCCAAAATTAACATGACTAACAGCGGTCGGTTTGTAAAAAGCGCTAATGTATAGCTGGTGACCGCGCGCCATACTTAGGCCTACAATCATTAACTAAAGGGGTGCATTATGAGCAACACACGCGGTCGGCGGATCAAGGAATTGAAAGCCAATCCATACGAGGAGCCGGATGTGTTTTATATGAGTCTGGAAGAGGCCAAAGACGCCATTGCCAGCAAGTATGAGTTTTTGGCCGAACGGTTTGAGCGAGTAAATCCCAAACGTACGCGACCTAGCCAAGGGTGAACTAGGCTAGGGGACGAATTAGATAAAATACCTACAATAAAACGAAACGGAGCCAATTTCGGCTCCGTTTTGGTATTAGGGCAGATC
>DATKHK010000103.1:0-4925 GCA_035510255.1 Saccharimonadales bacterium (SeqCode)
GGGGACTGATAGGAGGCGGACGGTTTTGACATAGCTTTCAGTGTAGCATGCTCTCGATCATATCAGCGCGCTCTTCGACCGAACCCACCGGTACGCGAGTCACCGTAAAGCCGCCGTCCCGATAGGCCTGTGCCAGTAGCCGGTCGAGCTGCTGCACTTGGGCGTCATCTTCGATGCGGGCATAGTCCGGCTCAAAAGCCAGCCGGTCAAAGATAAAAACGTGGCGATAACTCGACGCTTTAGCCGCTTCCTGAGCCAGGCTAGCGTCTAGCCGGTGCAGCTGGCAGTAGGCCACGGTGTCGGGGATACCTCGATCAAACAGAATGGTCTCATCCGGCGACAGGCTGGCTTCAATCTGCTGCTTGCGGACCAGTACATCCTGCTGAAACTTGGCCTCATCCAGACGCAAGTCCTCAATTGTTAGCCCGCGGGCGCGGCCCTCATCAATCACCACTCGAGCCACCTCCGGAATCACCCGGTATCCTCGCTTGGCCAACACTGCCAGCGTAGTAGTTTTGCCTGACGACGGGGCGCCGGTGATCACATACCAGGGACGCATAGAAGACCTCAATTAATCCTATTATTGCATTGAATGGTCGTCGGATGCTACTTGCACCCGACGACCATTGATATAGCTGATACCACTCACGAAAACCGATCCTGCACCCACTTCCAGGATGGGAACCGGAAACCGAAAGCGGTCACCGCGGCCGAAGCCTGAGGGTCGAAGTGACCAAAACGCACACCGGCTGCCTCGGCCAACCTACCATCCTTCTCGGCATCATCGCCGAAATAGGTTATCCGGCTCTTGTCGTGGAAAGCCGCGGACTTCAGGCTTTCACCGTACTCCAGCGCCAACCGGCGGCGAGCTAGGGTGAATGCCAACGTACCCGGCTTGGATCGCCACTGTGGGTTAGCGTAGTGCCGCTTGCGAATGTCATCGTCGGAAACAATCACGTCCGGCAGCTTCAAGCTGTAAAGCAAGAATGCTTGTTCAATGAAGGCGGTATGCCCGGAGCTGATTACGCCCGTGCGAATGTCCTCGCCGCTCAGCCAGCGCCAAAACGACAGAAAACCATCACACGGGGCCGGCCAAAAGCTGTCACCAATCGGCAGCCCGATCTGCCTGGTCAGATGGGATAGCTTGGTCGCCACCAGCCGGTCGGTTATCTGAGCTATCGCCAGACCATCTCGTCTTGGCAGCAATTCCTGTACCACCTCGCCGGGAGCGCGGTTGCGCAGGCCACCGTTCTTCAGATAGACTGCCAGCGCCTCTTCGCCCAAAACCTCCTCAACGGCCAGTATATAAGCTTGCTCTACGTCTATGCCTCCCGGAGGAGGCTGAGACGTCCAGAAAGCAGTGTTGTCAAAATCGAACAACAACGTCTGCACGATGCTCACCTCCAGCAGGATTGGATCGATTTACCTAAAGTAGTTCACAGCGTTACGAAAGATGGCTACGCCCGGCCCGGGAGCCGGTATCGGTTTACCCCCTCGTTTCAACTGCTCGCTCAATATAGGCCAATGTGGTTGTTGTGTAAAGAATACCGCCCGCTCCGGATGCGGCATGAGTCCGAGAATGCGGCCGGTTTCGTCGGTAATGCCGGCGATATCGTCGGTGGAGCCGTTGGGGTTGGCGGGCAGGTCGGCGTACTCACAAACCGGGCCGCTCACATAGCGCAGGGCAATCTGGCGGTTGGCCTTAAGCCGCGCGATCATGGCCGGATCGGCTACCAGCTTGCCCTCGCCGTGGGCAATCGGTAGGCTTAAGTCGGTAATCCCGGCTAGCCACGGCGACCGGCTCTCTACCTGCAAATCCACCCACCGGGCCACATAGCGGGAGCTGTCGTTGGCGACCAGCGCCACCGAGCGCTGGGTATAAGTCTCGTTGGTGGCCGGCACCAAACCCAAGTTGGCAATAATCTGAAAGCCATTGCAGATGCCGATCGCTAAGGTATCGTGTTGCACAAAAGCACTCAGCGACTCACCCAGATGATGGCGCAGCTTAGTGGCAAAGGCGTTGCCGGCACCGGTATCGTCGCCGTAGGAAAATCCGCCGGGGAAAGCCAGGATCTGATAAGCAGCCAGCTGCTTAGGGCTCGCGATCAAGTCATTAATATGAATGATGTCGGCCAGGCCGCCAGCTTGCTCAAAAGCTAGTTTAGTTTCGGCTTCGCAGTTAAGCCCATAGCCGGAAAAAACCAGCGCTCGCGGTGTAGCCATTAAAAGCCCCCGAAAGTTTTACGGTAACTAGCCAATAAATCCTTGATCCCCACCGACAGCTCCACCACCCCCCGGTTACGGACTGTCAGGTTGGTCTGGTCGGTGATCTTGCCGATCCAAGTCACGACGTTGCCCCCCGGCATCATGAGCTCTTCAAACGCCCCTTGGTTCTCTGGCGCTACCGTCACCAGGACTCTTCCCTGGCTTTCACTGCCCAGCGCCGCCGCCAGCGACCGGGCTTGAGCTACAATCATATCAAGATCAATGGCCATGCCCAATTTGCCGCCCATGGCCATTTTAGTCAAACCGGCCAGGAGGCCCCCGCGCGTTAGGCTCAGGCTCGAAGCCACCAAGCCGCGGCTGGTAGCCTCAGCTAGGCGTCGGTATAGTTTGAGGTTGGTGGTGGCATTTACCTGCGGCACCTTGCCGCTCAGCCGGTCGACGCCAAGCAGGTCGTGCAGCTCCGAACCGCCGAGCTCATCATTGGTAGCGCCCAGCAAATAAACCAGGTCACCGGCAGCCTTAGGATCAAGCGACACCCCCTTAGTCACATCCGGTACAATCCCCACCGAAGAGATGAGCAGCGTTGGCGCGCTCGAAATCTGCACCGGCTTACCGCCACCGTCAAACCCTTTGAAATCATTAAACATACTATCTTTGCCGGAAATGAAGGGCGCCCGGTAAGCCACCGCGTAGTCGTAACAAGCTTGGGTCGCCTGCTTAAGCTGGCCGAGGCGAAAAGGATCGTCGGAGCTACACCAGCAGAAATTATCGAGCAAAGCGATGGTGTCCGGATCGGCACCAACCGCTACCAGATTACGCACCGCCGTATCAATTGCCGCCGCCGCCATCGCGTACGGGTCCAGATCGCTATAGGAAGGGTACAGGCTCTGCGACAGTGCCACCCCGCGCTTAGATCCCCATACCGGCGCGACCACGCTGGCTTCGGCGTTCACTCGGCCGCGGCCCTGCAGCGGCTTCAGCACCGAGCTGGCCTGCACCTCATGATCGTACTGCTGCGAGATAAACTCATTGCTGGCCAGGTTAAGACGGCCGACTAGCCGGGTTGCTAGCTGCGACCAATCCTTCGCCTGAATAATGGCCGGCCGACTCGGCGGCTTGCTCCACTTGGTAGTGCGCCGCAGTTTAGGCAAGCCTTCATGCAAAAACTCCATATCCAGGTCAAGCACGGTATCGCCATGGTAGCGCACCAGGCAGCGGCCGGAATCAGTGAACCGCCCAATCACCGTAGCCTCAACCCCCCGGTGCCCCATCAGCTCGGCAAACTCCTCCCACTTCGCCGGGTCGATCGCCAGCGTCATCCGCTCCTGCGACTCAGAAATCCAGATCTGCCATGGTGCCAGCTTGGGATACTTCAATGGTACTGTCTCCAGGTCGACCTCAAAACCACCGGATTCCTTGGCCATCTCGGCCACGCTGCATGACAGGCCACCGGCCCCATTATCGGTGATGCTCGTATACAGATTACGGTCGCGCGCTTCCTTCACCAGGGCGTCGCTAAACTTCTTTTGGGTGATTGGGTCACCAATCTGCACCGCGGTCGCCGGACTGTGCGCGTCCATCTCGACCGAAGAGAAGGTGGCGCCATGAATGCCGTCCAGCCCCACCCGGCCACCGACCATCACCACTAAGTTGCCGGGACGGGCAGCTTTCTCGTGCGACAACCGCTTACCGAGTTTGGCCGGGATCAACCCCAGTGTACCCACAAACACCAGCGGCTTACCCTTATAGCTGGGGTCAAAATAGGTAAACCCCTGAGGCGTTGGAATGCCGGAGCAGTTACCGCCAACATTCACCCCTTCAATTACGCCCTCCATAATGCGGCGCGGCGCAAGCATCGGAGCGGTAGCGGCTTTATCGCGGTACAACGGGGTTTCATCGGCCGGGTCGGCCAGACAGAAGCCATAGGTATTGGCAACCGGCTTGGCCCCCAACCCAAACCCAATAGTGTCGCGGTTAACACCGACAATGCCGGTAATAGCACCGCCAAATGGATCGAGCGCCGACGGGCTGTTATGCGTTTCGACCTTGTGTGTAATCAAGTAGTCATCGTCAAAGCGGATTGCTCCGGAGTTGTCGGTAAACACCGACACGCAGTTATCCGCATCACCCTTCAGTTGCCGCACTTTCTCAGTAGCCGCCTTAATGTGGGCCTTAAAAATACCGGTTGTAATATCATCCAGCGGATCAGCAAAGATGGTGTGCTTGCAGTGCTCGCTCCAAGTTTGGGCGATAGCTTCCAGCTCAATATCGGTGGGTGGACGTTTAGCCGCTTTAAAGTAGCTCTGAATCGCCTTCATCGCCGCCAGATCAAGCGCCAACGGCCCGCGGCGCTGGCCACCGGGATCCATAATGCCATAGCTGCCGAGATCGGCCAGCTCACTATCCGGCAGCGCCAGATCAACCGTCACCACCGCTGTTTGAGCAGCCAGCTGCACCACCGGCACCGTAATCGCGCGGACCGCGGGCCGCTCCCAGTCTTTACGCTGACGAATGGTGGTTCGTTGTATTAGAGGATTGGCCAGCCGCTTGCTTACCTGCTCCACCACCCCCCGATCCAAGTCGCCAGAAAGCAACAATAACCGAGAGGTAAACACACCCTCCTCCCCAGAGAAGCTGGCCCCGAGCAGATCTTCCATGCTCTCGCGGGCGGTACTGGCAACATTATCGGTTACGCCGGG
>DATKHK010000104.1:0-11058 GCA_035510255.1 Saccharimonadales bacterium (SeqCode)
GTATTTCACCTGATAATGGCTGCTCTTGCCGGTTGAGCGAATATGGGTGGCCTGAATATCCCCCTGTTGGACACCATACCGAAATGGCCGCGGTACCTCACCGGCGAACAGATCGGCCGACGGGTCGTCAGCGTTGACCACCCCCACCTGCAAACCACCAGTATTAGCGCCCACAATCTGGAACAGCCGCTGCTTCGCCGCCCGGTAGTTTTCAAAGGTACCATGGTAATCGAGATGCTCATGGTTCACATTGGTCATTACCGCCACTTCGTAGGGAATCCCCCACACCCGGTTTTGGGCAAGAGCGTGGCTGGTAGTCTCCAGCACCAGCCACTCAATCCCCTCCCGGCGCAGCTCGCGAATACGCCGCATTAGTGGAAAAGCTTGCAAGCTGGTCATATGCACGTGGTTAGACACCTGGCGCTGCGGCGTACCGTAGCCAATCGTACTCATGTACCCAATCTTATAATCGGCCTCCTTGAGCATCGTCCAGATAAGGGTGGTAGTGGTGGTTTTGCCGTCGGTGCCGGTAACGCCAATCACCTGTAGCTTCCGCGCCGGAAAGCCATAACGAATATTGGCCAGCACGGTTTCCGCCAGGTGGCCATAAGGTTCAATCTGTTTAAATAGTCGCCGCGGGATTAGTGCCTTAACGGTTTTGCGAAACATAGATGTATTGTACCGTCGACTGGCTATCAGGTCGATACCGGTTGCGACAGATTAGCGACTGCTGTAAGGTTAGGGTCACGGTTTGAATAGCGCCTACCTCTATTAGCCCTTCGACAAACAAGGAGGCAGCATGCCCCTCGAGTCTACCCAGCCGTTCTCCCCGGGTGATCCCCGTGTATTGGTAGTCGGAGTCGGCGGCTAAACCGGCAAACTGGCTGCTGAATTGCTATGGCAACATCCTCGCTTCGAGTTGGCTAGTATCGCTAACCGCTCGGACACCGGGCATCGCTTGAGTAGCTCGGCACCCTTGTTCATCCAGAAGTTTGACCCAGATGCCCTGGAGAATATCGACGCCGCGATCGTGGCCTACCCGCATGGCGAGGCCGCTCCGGTGGTTGCCCAACTGCTTGAGCATAATGTGCGGGTGGTCGACCTCAGCGCCGACTTCCGCCTAGATCTCTACAGATATGAAGACTGGTACTGCAAGCATCCCCATCCGGAGCTGCTCAAGCAGGCCGTGTATGGCCTGCCCGGTGCAGTTCCAAGCCTATCTCCTTGAGCTGTTCCAAGGCCAGCTGGTAAGTTGCTACGTCACCCCGCCGCACATGGTCGAGGCCACGGATATCTACAAGCTGTTCAGCCAGGCCTACAGCGGGGAGCCGTTCATTTCCCTGCCTATGAAGCCGCCGAGTCTGCAAGACGTTCGGGGAACCAACCACTGCCACATCTACGTCCGAGTCGATACCCGTACCGAAAAGATTCTGGTTTTTTCGGTCATCGATAACCTCTGGAAGGGAGCCAGCTCGCAAGCCATCCAAAACCTCAACATCATGTTCGGCTACCGGGAGGCTACTGGATTAGAGTAAATACACTCCAGGTTTCGCATTACGCGAAGCCTGGGGGCTTCACGCCATAATCACGATTTTAGTAAAACAGCCGCTTCCGTACCCGATACTCATAGGCAACCACCAACCGCTCAGCGTAACGGCACCAGCGGCGGTATTTAGCTGGATCCAGGGGTAGGTCATAGGTACCAATAAACTCGGTGACCTGGGGCTGGAAGCCGGTTTTGAACCGTGCCAAGCCAGCCATGGGATGCGTCGGGTCGTCAATCCGGTCGGCTGGCGGCACTCCATGCATGTCGTAATCAAGAATACCGCGCGCCTTCAGCCAGCGCATGATCTCCCACTGCAAGGCATACGGTGCCTGCACCGCGGTATGCTCGCGTAATGAGCCACCATCTTTATATAGCGCCTTGGTGCCAGTAAAGGTAATAAAGGCGCCGGCTAGGGGCTTGCCCTCATAGCTTGCCAGAAACATCTGGCCATGCCCACTTTCAGCGTGCAGTCGCCAATAGTCCTCAAAGTAGCGCTTAGACCGTAAATAAACTCCGGCCCGCCGGGTAGTAGTAGCGTACAAGCTGTACATGGTATTAATCGTAGACGCGTCGGTGGGTACCGCCGCCACGCTAACTCCCTTCTTGGCCGCCAGTCGCACGTTGTAACGCGTTTTCTGCCGGAATGAACCCAATATAGCCTCTTCATCAGGACGCAGGCCTACAATGACCGTAGAGACGTTGTACTGCAAATTACGCGGAGCCAGTACGAACCCCATCTGTTGCAGCTGCTTTGCGCTAATCTCTCCCCTCCTGATCTCCGGGTCAATCTTGATCATAAAAGGCGCTGGTTGCAGTTTAGCCGCGGCTTGGGCAAAGCGGTTCAGTCCCCCACGATCTGTTACACCCGGTCCATTTGGAACATACCAAAGCTCGCCAAAACCAGGGATCTGGCGCCGCAGCACCAGCACGGCAACCTTATCTAACAGGTAATGACTGGCTTGCCAGCCGTGACGGGATTTAACCTCCCCAAAAGCTTTCAGCTGAAGCACCGTCCCACCATCTGGATTGGCTGCCACCAGCTCATCCCACCCAGTGATCTCTTCAGGAGTGGCCGGCCGCATCAGGTCCGCCCCCGCATCCGTCGATAGGCAGTATAAAGCCGGTATTTGCCGCCCTTTAAGGGAATATCCCAGGTGCCCAAGTAGCTTACCTGTTGACCACCAAAACCAGCCTTAAACTCGGCAATGCCGGCCAGATGGTGGGCGCTATCCCCTTCTGGGGCCACTCCCCAGAGGTCATAGCACTGCAATCCGGCAGCTTTGGCATCCAGTAATGCCTGCCAGACCAGCGAGACAGAAGCCTTCAGTTTACGATTCCGCTCCTGATAAGCGCCGGCGTGGGCGTAGTATCGGGTATCGCCCCAATCGTAGAACATAGCCGCTGCCACCGGCTGCCCCTCGGCTCGGGCCATATACATCCGAGCGATGTCACCGGTGGCCAATAGGTTGTACAGCTTACGAAAGTAGTCATCCGGCCAAAAAGCCACCTTGGAGCGCGCCGCCGTGTCATGCAGCATACGCAAAAACTCTTCAAAGTCGTCCGGGTCGGTGGTCAGCTTAATCTCAATCCCCCGCCGCTCAGTCCCGTTAATCCGGTTGCGGTGGCTAGCGCTAAGATCAGCCCGCAGCTCAGCTTCGTCCTTGGTTAGATCGACAATTCGAGTGTACTCTGGACTGGCTTCGGCGATCTTGACACCTCCAAGGCTTCGTAGCTCAGCTGGCGTAATCCCTCGTTGCGGCTCTACCCGCACAAAATCAGCATTCAGCTGGCGGCCAGCAGCCTGCAGCGATTTCAGGGCCACCGCCATCCCACTCCCCTCCCCTGCTGGGCCATAGCTGCACAACAGGTAGCGCAGGCCGTGACTGACGCGCAAGTTAACCTGCCACTGCCAATCAGTATCCTGCGCCCAGTATGAAGACCTCCCCAGCTCCTCTTGAAACTGCGCCCATATCCGCGACTGCAGAATACTCCCTTGTTTCTGCTGAAGCGCCTGATCCCAGTTGTTGTCGGGCAGTCCTTGATGCATCTTGTGCTTATTGTACCCTATCCGTTGTATACTTGAGCGATGAAGATCCTGGGAATTGAAACCAGCTGTGATGAGACCGCGGCCGCAGTGGTGGAAAATGGCACTAATTTATTGGGTAGCGTACTAGCCTCCCAAATCGATATCCACTCCGAGTACGGTGGGGTGATCCCCGAGGTAGCCGCCCGCAGTCATCTTGAAGTCATGCTGCCAATAGTCGAAAAATCCCTTCACAAGGCCAAAACTATCTGGGGCGAAATCGATGCGATAGCCGTAACTTACGGCCCCGGCCTGATTGGGTCGCTACTGATAGGCACTCTCACTGCTACCACCCTGGCCGCCCTCAAACACAAACCACTGATTCCGGTTAATCATGTCGAGGCACATCCCTATGCGGCATTCTTAGGAGGTCACACTCCACAGTTTCCGCTGCTCGCCCTGATCGTATCAGGGGGTCACACTCAGCTGGTGCTGTTTCGTGATCATGGAGACTATACGGTACTTGGCCGCACCTTGGACGATGCCGCCGGTGAAGCTTTTGATAAGGTTGCCCGCCTAATCGGTCTGCCCTACCCTGGCGGACCAGCAATTGCCCAGCTGGCCGAGTCTGGTAATCATCATGCTTTTGCTTTTCCTAAGCCACAATTAGGCAAATCTAGTCTTGATTTTAGCTTTAGTGGGCTTAAAACTGCGGTTTTACGAGCAGCCCAAGCCGCGGTTGGCCGAGATTTTAGGACTCCCTCACATGAGCTACCGGCGCTACTCTCGGATCAGCAGCGCCGGGATATAGCCGCGAGCTTCCAGCGAACCGTAGTTGGCATTCTGGCTGAGCGACTAGGCACGGCCTCTGAACGCTACCACCCCGCCAGCATCATAGTGGCCGGCGGAGTAGCCGCCAATCAAGCCCTGCGGGCCGAGCTGACCAATCTACCAATTGAAGTCCTGTATCCTTCACCTGATCTATGTACCGACAATGCAGCTATGATTGCCAGTTTAGGCTACTTCCGCCGGCAGCAAGCTGCCGACTTACCTACGGTTTTGGCTCCGAACCCCATCTTGAGCATGTAGCCACCCTCCTGTGCTAAAATTGCCATGAAATGAGGATGGAAAAAGCCTACGATCCGGCTAAGCACGAAGCCCGCATATATAAGCTGTGGGAGGATTCTGGCGCCTTCAAGCCAGCTGGTAACCCTAAGAAAGCGGCGTTTTCCATAATTATGCCGCCACCGAACGCCAACGGTAGCCTGCATACCGGCCACGCCATGTACACAGTCGAAGACATCATGATTCGCTACCATCGTATGCAAGGCAACCCTACCTTGTGGCTGCCAGGTACCGATCACGCCGGTATTGAAACGCAGGTGGTATTTGAACGCGAGCTGGCAAAGGACGGCAAGAGCCGCTTTGACTTCACCCCATCTGAGTTTTACGACGCAGTACTGGCTTATACCAAGAACAACCAGCATAACATTATCAACCAGCTAAAAAGCTTGGGATTCTCAGCTGACTGGAGTCGGCTCAAATTTACCCTTGACCCAGATATCATCGAAATTGTCTATGACACCTTTCGCCGCTTGCACGACGATGGGCTAGTCTACCGTGGTAACCGGATTGTAAACTGGTGTCCTCGCTGCAATGCCGCTTTTGCCGACATCGAGATTAAGCACCGGGAACAGATCGACCCCTTATATTACATCAAGTATGGACCGTTCGTACTGGCAACCGTACGGCCGGAGACCAAATTCGGCGATACCGCCATTGCCGTTCATCCCAAAGATGAGCGCTACCAGAAGTACATTGGTAAAGAAATTGAAGCCGAGGGGTTGCTGGGCAAATTTAAGCTCAAAGTGATCGGGGACGAGCATGTGAATCCAGATTTCGGTACCGGCGTGATCAAGGTTACACCGGCTCACGACCCCAACGACTGGGAGATCGGTCTACGCCACAATCTGGAGGTTAAGCAGGTTATTGGAACTGATGGACGGCTAACCAAGTTGGCTGGTAAATATGCTGGCATGAGTGTTGCCGATGCCCGGGATCAGGTAGCCAAAGACCTGGAGGCGGCTGGGTTGATGGATCATATAGAGATGGACTATCGCCATAGCGTGGCCTACCATGATCGCTGCGGCACCCAGATTGAGCCGCTGGTGACCGAGCAGTGGTGGGTCAAGGTAGCTCCTCTGGTAAAACCGGCGATCGCAGCAATCAAGAATGGGGATATTACAATAGTCCCCCGCCGCTTCGAGAAGGTATATGTAGACTGGCTAGAAAATCTGCGGGACTGGAATATTAGCCGACAGATCTGGTGGGGTATTCCGATTCCGGTTTACTACAACGCCTCAGGTGATACTTCGAAGAAGCCCTATATGCTGTTTTCACATGAAAACGAGGCCCGCGAGTACTACGGTGACGGTAACTATGAGGCTGAAACCGACACCTTTGACACCTGGTTTTCATCCAGTCAGTGGCCGTTTGCCACTCTGATGGCCACCGATGATTTTGACCGCTTCTACCCCACTTCGGTAATGGAAACCGGCCGCGATATCCTCTACCTCTGGGTTACCCGCATGGTTATGCTCGGACTGTATCGAACCGGCGAGATACCATTTAAAACCGTCTATTTGCATGGACTGGTCAATGACGCCCAGGGTAAAAAGATGAGTAAGAGCAAGGGTAATGTTATCAATCCACTGGATAAAACGGCCACCTATGGAACCGATGCCCTGCGGCTAGCCTTAACAATTGGCATTACTCCTGGAAATGATGGTGCGTTAGGCGATAATAAGATAGCTGGGTATCGAAACTTCTGCAATAAATTATGGAATGTCGCCCGCTATACCCTTGAAAAAGCCGGTGAGTACTCCCCCACTACTCCCGAACCTCAATCTTTAGCGGATAAGTGGATACTAACCAGGTTTTCACGTGAAAACGTCGCTATCACCAAGGCCATTGAGGCCTACCGCTTTAGCGAGGCCGGCGAACGGGTCTATTCCCTACTCTGGAACGATCTGGCCGATTGGTACATTGAGTCCTCTAAGATTCAGCCAAATATCCCGATATTAATCTACTGCCTGGAGACGATGCTCAAGCTAGCTCATCCTTTTGCGCCTTTTGTAACAGAAGCAATATGGCAGAATATGCCTTGGCCAAAGCAAAATCTTATTGTTTCAGATTGGCCTGAAGCCACCAAGGCCTATCCTAAGGAATCTCGCCAATTTGGCGATATTATGGCTTTGGTAAGCCAAATTCGTCTACTATTGGCTGATCTCCAGCTGACGCGACCTACATTGCACTACGTGGCTAACCCTGATCTGGAAACGGCATTGCCCCTAATTCAGCAGCTCGCCAGAATTGGCAAGATGAGCCCGGTGGAGCAGGGGAGTGGGCTGCGCGTTCCGAGCAACCGCTTCACCTGTTGGCTAGTCGTTGACCCCGAAACACTGGCGACCTACCGGACAGCCTTGCAGCATAGGCGTGATGGAGCAGGGGAGTATAGCAAGAAACTAGCCGGCCAATTAGCCAACCAGAGCTATCTGAAAAAGGCTCCGGGCGACCTGGTGCGGCAGACCAAGGATCGCATGGCCGAGACCGACCTGTTACTATCTCAATTAGATGAGCAGATTCGCGCCCTGGAGAGCTAATCGAACTTACGCCGTGGCCGGCGGTATGGTGGTTCTGCTTGTCCTAGTGGTCGGCTTGGGGTTACCCCATCTGAAAAGCTATAAAAATCGGCAGGCCAGCATCTACGCGGCCCTCGGTGGAAAAGCCGCTACACTGCAGTTGGCCCTGAAGGATTATAGGATTGCGGAGGCGTTAGACCCTGGGGATACCAACTATGGCGCCCAGGTCGCTGTCGCGCAGTCTAAGGTTTATCTGGAAGAGGGGAGTGATAGTAGCGCCATTACAGCCGTTCAGGGCGTCTCTACGAGCAATGCACGCCTACAGCTGGCAATGAGCTACATGGTGGCCGGGCAGGCTGCTAGCGCGCGCAAGCTGAGTGGGGGAGTGGGGGAGAGCCAACCGCAGCTGGCTGGTGTGCTGGCTGGCGGTCTCGGATTGGCTCAGGAGCTGTATGCGCAGGGCTTATATCGCAGTACACAGCGAGTATTGGCTACCACGAGCGATTCTCCCGGCAAATACCTGTTGCTCGCCCACGCCCTGCTGGCGCAGTCCAGTAATCATAATCAGGTGTTGACTGCCCAAACCGCCACGCAGAAGGGAATTACACTTGATCCAGCCAGTCTGCCGCTGCATCAGCTGCTCGAGAGTATTGATACTAAGCTTGGGGACCATGCAGGGGCTGGCCAGGAGCAGCAGCTGATCAATCAGTTACAGGCGGGAAATGTCTAGATATCCTTTTACAAAGCCTATAATTGCTGGCGGAGAGGGTGGGATTCGAACCCACGATACCGTTGCCGATATACCGCTTTTCGAGAGCGGCGCCTTCAACCACTCGGCCACCTCTCCAGGCCTAACTGCTATAAGTCCTGGTGCGCTCGGCGGGACTCGAACCTGCGACCTTCAGTACCGCAAACTGACGCTCTATCCAACTGAGCTACGAGCGCACGCACGCTGTTAGACCTGCAAATTCTAGCATGACAGCCACCAATTGGCCAACAGCTTTAGAACTTAAGATAGCGGCTGAGACGTTCGATTAAATCGGGGTCGCGGTCAACTTTGGGGAGATGGTTCGTTAAGATCGCTTCGATCTGATCAATGTTGTCGGCATCGGCCAGCAAGGTCAGGCGCGGAGCAAAGCGCTGGGATGGCTCTAGGTCTATCTCCTGCCAGCCAACCTCAACCTGAAGATTAAACGAGCGAAAATGCGCATACGGCGAAAGTTTGCCGTTAATACTGACTCCGTGATCATCGACCGCATATTGCAGCGTCCTTGGTTCCTTGCGGGAGTAGACCAGTACGGCTAAGGCCATAACGATGACTACGGCGATACTTACCCATTGCCGTAAGAGTCCTAGAATACCGCAAATTATGGCTACAGCAAGCCATAATCCAATATACCAGATTGCCGGTTTTTCGTGATGCACAAATTCTGAGGCTTCCCAGGTAAAGCTATGGCTGGGATCAATAATTTCGGTGCTGTCTTGCACAACCGGTTGAGCCTCTGGTTGCGGAGCGTTTTGGGGTGTGCTTGGTGGTTCCATGGAGTCTCCGGTTTTATTATGCCTGAGACCGCCTGCTTGCACAATTGCCGAGGGCAAAGCTGTCCGCTATGCTTAAATGGTCGTACGGGGAGGGGTGGCCGAGTGGTTGAAGGCACTGGTCTTGAAAACCAGCAGGTCCAGCAATGGGTCTCGTGGGTTCGAATCCCACCCCCTCCGCCAAACAGCGGACTATGACGATCAGATTGCGGCAACTTAGTACTGTGGCATTATTTGGGGCGCTGTATGGCGTCATCTTTTGGATTTGCTATCGTGACTTGGATCCGGACTTTGGGTGGGCACTGGAAGCCGGGCGCTATATTAGCGCTCATGGCGTTCCAGCGCACGATGTCTTTACCTATACCGCGCGGAACTTCCCCTGGATCGACCATGAGTGGCTAAGTGATGTCTTGATAGCCGCCTTGTATCGACTGGGTGGCATGGCAATGGTCGCGGCGGTGTTCGCCGGAGTGTGGCTGGCCGCTCTACTGGTGGCTGCCCGCAAGCATTGGCCGGTCGCAGCTTTAGCCGGGATCGGTTTGATTGATTTCTTTACCATCCGGCCGCTGGCCTTTACCGGCCTATTGCTGGCCTTAATGGTAGTAATCTGGCAGCGGCCACAGTGGCGCTGGCTCTTAATTCCGTTATTTGGGCTGTGGGCCAACCTGCACGGCGGCTTCGCCCTGGGGTTGGCGATACTGGGCTTTCTCATAGTCTGGGAGCGGCAGTGGCGTTGGTGGTGGTTGCTAGCGGCGGCGGTAATAGCTACTTTTATCAACCCCTATGGGCCGCGACTTTATGTAGAGGTCTGGCGGACGCTCAGTGACCATAACCTGATGTACCAGGTGGAAGAATGGGAGCCTCTGCAATTAACTATCTGGATAGGCCTCTACGCTGTCGGTGTTTTAGGAGCTTTGGTGGCGCTTGGAGGCTGGCGCCGTTCGGTTGGCATTCTAACTGGAGGCTTAACGGTTGCTGCTGCTGCTAGCGCACGCTTTTTTATGCCCTTCGTGATCATGTCGCTACCGCTTGTAGCCCACGGCTACACCGAGCTAATGCACTTGGTTGGCAAGCGGCGCTGGGTAGTGCCAGCCTTCACCCTGGGCGCACTCCTTTTACTTAGTATAGCTTTTGTCCGCCAGCTACCGATCACCAATGCCTATCCGGTGGCGGCGGTAGCTAGCCTGCGCGCCCATCCGTGCCAGGGTAACATCTTTAATGAGTACGATTTCGGTGGATACCTGATCTGGCAGCTGCCCGGTGTACCGGTATATATTGATGGACGGATGCCGAGTTGGAAAGGGCCGCAAGGCTACTACATTAACCAGTACTTTCAGGTGAAGAACGGGGGATCAGTAGTTAATAAGGTGTTCGCGCACTACGACATTACCTGCGCCATCCTCTACAACGGCGACAGGCCGCTCCCGCAGCAGTTAGCCCATGAGGGCTGGAAGGCCAGTGCTAAAGATAGCACGGCCACGCTCTGGCGCAAGAGAGCCTAGTGCTAGGCCTCTAACCTCCTATAGAATAGCGGTATGAGCATAAAGCTGTTTGTCGCTACCAAGGCCTTTATTGAGCATAATGGTAAAGTTTTAATTTTGCGTGAATCAAGTAACTACGCTGATGGCACCAACACCAGCAAGTATGACATGCCAGGTGGGCGCCTAGAGCCGGGGCAACACTTCCTAAAAAGCTTGCATCGCGAGATCAGCGAAGAAGCTGGCCTGGTCGGCGAGGTACATGAGCCTTTCTTCGTAAACGAGTGGCGGCCGGTGAAGAATGGCGAGGAGTGGCAGATTGTGGGCATTTTCTTCTGTTGTACGGTGATTAGTCCCAAGATTACCCTCAGCCAAGATCACGATGCCTATGAATGGATTGATCCAAAGGAATTTAAGCAATACGATCTTATTCCCAACCTGCAGCTCGCCTTTGAAGCCTACCTTGAACACACCCAAAAGAATTGATTCTAGCGGCTTAAACCTGGTATGATGGCCTGCGTACACCGCTTCCCAGCCAATATATGGAGAGGTACCCAAGTGGCTGAAGGGGCGGGTTTGCTAAACCTGTAGGGGGGAGCAATCCCCCGCGAGAGTTCGAATCTCTCCCTCTCCGCCAGCAATTATTTATGAACAGTAAGGGCACCGATGCTAGCCAGCTTGCGATCCAGCGAAGCCTTGGTGCCAATATCCGTGCGGAAGAAAATATCGCCGCGGATGAACTTGAGCGCCGCGTCGGTTCGCTGTTGGGCTTCAGCGATTGTGGCACCGATGGCAACAACCGCCGCTGTGCGCGAGTTGGTAGTTGTAATC
>DATKHK010000105.1:0-5447 GCA_035510255.1 Saccharimonadales bacterium (SeqCode)
GATCTATATCGTCAGCCATTGTGGGTTTTCATCCTGGTTGTGTTCGCGCCAATGCTAGTCGCGCGAGCCACTACTTGCTCCAGCCGCTGGATTTCCACCCCAAGACGCTCACGGCCATACCTGGTAAGCCGGTAATACCGCCGACGCTCGTCACTGCCAAGCTCACGACGAGCATCGACTTCTTCAATCATGTCATCTTCTAGTAAACGTTTAATGGTGCCGTACAAGGTGCCCGGTCCCATTTTGACACTACCGGCCGAGTCCTCCCGAACCTGCTGCATAATTTCATACCCGTGACGATCCCGATGAAACAGCGCCAAGAGAATATGAAAGACGGCGGGAGTTAGCGGTTGGTTTCGTTTTGCCATGGCTTTGCTGTAACATTAATTATGTACTACTATAACCGTAACGGATATACTGTCAATCTGAAAACTTATTTTATGAACCCGATTAATTCCATTAAAAGTGCCTTGCAGTCGCCCAAAACAGTTAGAGTTTTGGGTATTTGGACGGCCTGCTGCGGGATACTACTTGGATGGAACTTGATGTATGAGATTGCTACTGGGACCAACCCAATAGGCCCGATCGGAGACCACAACGACTTCCTGGCTTTCTTTACCGCCGCCAAACTAGTACTGAGCGGCAGTATTGGACACTTGTATTTGGCCAAGACCTTTGCCAGCGCCCAACACGCCATTTCCCATCATCCCATCGGTGCCGAAGGCTATATGCCTTTCCTGAACCCACCGTTTGTAGCGGTGCTACTGGCGCCGCTGGGCAGCATTCCCGAGCTTCCCTCCCGGGTGCTATGGCTCATTTGCAACACCATCTTGGTGAGCTGGCTGCTACTTAAGCTGGTTCAGCCGCTATCGCTAAAGCATAAATGGGTGGCCGCGCTGCTACTTCTGGGCACATTTCCGGTCTACGAGAACTTAGTCGAGGGCCAGCTTTCAATATTGATACTGGCGGGCTGTTTCTTGGCGCTCGCAGCCGCAAAAAAGAATCATAATTTTGTAGCCGGCCTGTGGCTGACCGTCCTCTGGATTAAGCCGCAACTAGCTATCATGGCGCTGGCAGGCCTACTGATCTTTAAAGCCTGGGACGCCGCCAAAGGCCTAATCGTCGGAGTAGTAGCGCTGGTGCTGGTGGGGCTGCCCATTACCGGATATCAGATATATATCGCCTACGCGCGATTTCTGGTGCAGGTACTCATAGCACACACCAACGGAGCCGGGGCCGCTCACCCATCGGTTTGGCAGGGGCAGCTCAAGCTAACAGCCGGTGTTAACGGCCTATATACCGGTATTTTTGGCCAGTATAGGGTGCTGCTTGTAGATACTGCTACTGCCATCACTGACCTGATTCTCATTGGCACTTACTTTTTGGCTGCCCGAACCGTTCGGCCGGGGCTTAGCTCGCCTAGCCGTCGGCTTATGCTGATTGGAGGCATTGGCCTCATGCTGCTGCTGGACCCTCACCTCTTCCAGCAAGACGTTATTTTAGCGTTTATTGCCTTGCCGCTGCTTGCCGCCGACCTTAAGCGGCCGCTGCTTGCGGTCGTTCTCCTAGCCCTCGCGACCAACTTCTTAGTCTTAGATTATATTGAGCCGACCCACATCTTCTCTTTCTTAATGCTAGCTGCTGTATTGGGAATTTCTCTACAAACATACGTTGACGGGCGCAATGCAAAGGTAAATAAAGCTCTTAAGCCCACCATCACACCCCCGTCACTCGGCCAGGCCCAGCCGTAACACTATTAACGGGAGGCTAGCTTGGTCCACCACCTTAACTCGTCCCTAGACTTAATCACCGACACCTACTACTTTATTCTTTTTCCTCTATTGATTATTGAGGGGCCAGTGGTCATGATTGCCGCCGGCTTCTTGGTGTCACTTGGTTATTACGGTTTATGGGATGTTTACCTGGCAGCGATCACCGCCTCATTATGCGGCGACTTTATCCATTACTCGGTAGGACGCTGGGGCCGCACCGGCATTTTAGATCGATGGGGACACTTGATCAGAATTACACCGAAGACCATTGCCCGCGTAGAGGATCATTTTCGCAGGCATCCTGGCAAGACCTTGGTGGCGGGCAAATGGTCGTTTGCCTTTACCGGCGTCGTGCTGGTCGCGGCCGGAATCAGCCGCATGCCGCTCCGCCGGTTCTTCTTCTATAACTTGCTCGGCGAACTGCCGAAAAGCTTACTGCTAATACTTACCGGTTACTACCTGGGCGATGCTTACGCCAAAGGCAGCAAGTATCTTTCCTATTCCGTGACCGTAATTTTTCTGATTGGCGTGGTGGCATTAGGCTTCTTCTATCTATCAAGATATTTGAGAAGGCGCTTGGGTTAACTGCCGGGTAAAAAAATGCCCCGCAGGGCTGGAAGCCTTGCGGGGCCTAGAGGCAGAAGGTGGCGGATTACAATACCGCTCTTAACCGTTTGGTTTCTGCCTACCCGAGACGCGCGCTATTACGCCAGACTCGGCGCCCTCCTGTTTGTCGCGTCGAGCTCTGCGAGGAGCGCAACCTGCGCCTCCCAGGGGAAGTGATCGAGATCAGCAAAGACCCGTGTTACGCTTGCCGATACCGCCTTGACCAGTTCAGCTGCATCCCTCGTAATCAGATGGACGACATTCACGCCATCGCGAGCGTTTCCGATGTCCATCAGCGGCGCCACGTCGTCCTCATGCTCGCAGTATTCCAATCCACCTTCGTCGATGAGTCCACCGCGCAGAAATGCGAGGGGAGGCCCTTCCGTATGCGAGACACGCCCAATGGACTCTGGAAGATAGCGGTTGCGACGGTCGCCAGCGTCAATCCTGAATACCAGGTACGGAGTGTCCTCGGTAGCATACTCGATCAGCGTGAGTACGTATGCTCTGATGCCGCTCATTATGCGATCCTTTCAGTCTGGTTTTTCGAAGTACAGCACTGGCCGATACAATAACATATCCATCTTATAATTGCAACCTAGGCTTCCCGGAGGCCGAACGGGTTGACGCTGAAGAAGCCCGCGCGTATAGTATCTAAATAATGATTACTTTGATCACCAACCCTATCAGCCAAGGCTGGCATCACGAAGCGGCTTGCGAGAGCGAGCTGGTAGTTGGTGTCGCTTAGTAAGCTTCTTACTCTTCACAAACTCCCTGCCCGCTCTCACGAGCGGGTTTTCGTACTCCCAACCGAAAGGGGTCCATCATGGGCATCGCTCATACACCCGGCTGGTAGTCGCGAACACATGTGAGCTGGCGAGAGTCAGTTTTCATCGGGGTGGGGCGCTTCTGCGCCCTGCCCCTCTACCTAGGTTGGGTTGGATCCGGCCGAATATGGGAATGGGACTGTATTAACAGTTCATTAATCCGGTCATCAATGTCCTTTTGCTGCTGGTTCTTGCTCTGCAACTCAACATTCATCTTACTTAGCTCGGTGTTCTGTTGGGTTAGCTCGCGTTGGGCGGTTTCGCGCACGGTCACGTTGTTTTGGATCCCAATGAAATGCGTCAGACGATTCTTGGCATTGTAAACCGGCGAGATCGATAGCTCGTTCCAGAACATACTGCCATCTTTCCGGTAGTTTTTGATCACTACCGTGATGTGCTGCTGCTGGTTAATGGCCTTGCGGATCAACCCCAAGGTGTCTTGATCAACGTCGTCATGCTGAAGGAAGCGGCAGTTCTTGCCAAGCACCTCGCGGCGGGAATAGCCGGTAATGACCTCAAATGCCGGATTACAGTCGATAATTGGATTATCGGGAAGACTGGCATCGGTAATGGTGATGCCGGTGTGGGAAAACTGCATAGCCCGCGCCCTGAGCGGTATTAAATCAGTATCTGCCCTCATGGCCTCAGATTTACAGTAAGTTGCCGCAAAAGGCTAGCTCAAGCGGTTTAGCGATGCGTGCGAAACCCTAAAAGGCTCTGCCAAAACATTAAAACACTCCCGTTGGCGCCCGCCACAACATACTCATAAAATTTAGATTTAAATTCGTTATATCTGTCATTGAGGACTGGCATAGCGCTTGGTAGACTAACGAGCATTGCCTGTAATTTTACAGGCTTTTCTTCAACTACAGCGCTTCAGGGCGGAGGCGCCTAGGCGAAGAAAAGCCACATAATCACCTACCTACCTTGGAAAGAGGAGAGGATGCTAAGACTTGTACCGAACTTCATCCCTGTCGGAGAGGTCGCCCTGTCAACAATGTCGGTAGTGAACCGCCTGTTGTTTAAGCCTGTTCTGCTCACACCACAGCATGACAGTAGCCCGGTGGTCATAAAGGTCTTCAGGGAGTCAACGACCGGCATGGCGCTTGGAGTTGCCGACAGCGGCGACGTCCGACCGCTGATGCTAGTGGAGGAGCCACCATTGCTCAATCTGGGCAGCCGTGTGGTCGCCGGTGCAAGTCCCAGAAGGCTCAAAGAAGTCAGACGCAGGCTAGCACTTGACGCACCACCGCTAACCGACAGTCAGCCACTCGGGGTTGCTCTTGAGGCCCCCGCGGCTGACGAGTACGCCGAGATGGACCAAGCGGAAACCGACGTGTTTTATGATCAAAGCCATAACGGCAATGGACGGCTATCACGAAACGGAGCAGACCGAGCACTCGTAACCACCCACGATTAAGAGGAGTTCCGATGCATACAGTCCTGATGGGTACGGCAATACGCAGCAACACACCGACACAAAGCCAGTTCGGCAGCACATCCCGCTCGGCTAAAGGGCGGCGTCGGGCACATCCGCGCAAGACCCTCCGCGAGGTACTTGCCTCTTCCGGCACCCGGGTCATGGGTGACCTGGCTAACCTGTACGGTGACGGTGAGCTCGAGGAGTCTCACGCCACTCTTGAGGCGCAGGCACGTAGGTGGGCCAAAGCGTTTGAGAGCAGCACATTCCTGGACGCTGGAATCTAGGCATTCGCCAACTGCTCGTGTGCTATGCACGCGGGCGCAACCCGGGCTGGAGGCAACTCTAGCCCGGGTAGGACGCCATTATTTAAGTTGAGCTAGATTAAACCCTTTCGAGTGCAAATACCGGCAGCTCTCTTGTGGTCTTGGCCTTGTAGTCGTTAAATCCCGGATACTGTTTGGCGTGCTGGTCAAATAATCGCTCCCGCTCCTTGCCAGCTGCAAGTATCGCGCGAACTGGAAACTTTTCGGTGCCGAGCTCAACGGTAACCTCTGGATGAGCTACCAAATTATAGTACCAGTCCGGGTTAGTCGGCGCACCGCCCTTAGAGGCAACGATCACTAATCGGTCGCCATCTTTAGTGTAGGCTAAGGGATTTGTAGATGCCTTGCCGGTTTTAGCTCCGACCGTTGTCAGTAGCAATAATTCCATCTCAGCAAATGGACCGCTAACCTTACCTTGGTTGGCGTGAAACTCGTCTATAACTGATTTATTAAAATCGGGCATGGTAGTTCTTATAATACCATCTGAGTGATGTAC
>DATKHK010000106.1:0-2321 GCA_035510255.1 Saccharimonadales bacterium (SeqCode)
CCGCCAGACTGCGGCTGACCTCATAACTGAAATCCACATGGCCGGGCGTGTCTATCAGGTTGAGCTGGTACCTCGCAGGCGACGCGTTGATGTGCTCATCGGTGGGTCCTGCCGCGGAGGGCTTCCCACCGGTCGAGGACGCACCGTCGACCGCAGACCGGTGGGAAGCCGCCGCGGCAGGACCCACCGACGGCGTCCACGCCATCTGTACCGGTTGCAGCTTAATAGTGATCCCTTTCTCCCGCTCCAAATCCATGCTATCGAGCAGTTGGGCTTGCATATCACGGCTGGCCACCGTGCCGGTTAGCTCCAGCATACGGTCGGCCAAGGTCGATTTGCCGTGGTCAATATGGGCGATAATGCAAAAATTACGAATATGAGATTGGTTCATTGTGTACTTAAGTATACAGGCCTACAGGGAGAGCGAACTATTATGTCCGATTAAGCGGCCGGAAGATCTGCTTTTTAAATTTACGGGTAAACTGGTGCGCCTCCCGCAACCCCAGAAGATAGCAGGGGCCAAGATAACTAACTCCGGCTACTAGCATCAAGATCACGAACTTGGGCCCTACCACCGCAAACCCCAGGTCCGACTTATATAACGGGAACACCTGTGCCACAAAGATGTAGGTGAACCCGGCCATAATCGAGCCGGCCAGCAACATCCGCCACAGCCCCCGCCAGATCTCTCCCAGACCAATCTGGCCGAGCCGCCGCTGCAGAATAATGATGAGCGCCAGGGTTTCACCGGCCGCCGAGGCCGATTGCGCCATGGCCAAACCGGCCACCCCATATAGGGACGAAAACCAGAAGCTGAACCCAATGGTCGCGATCATCGACACTAAACTTGTGTACAGCGGCGTGCGCGTATCCTGCATCGCGTAAAACACTCGGCTCACTAGGAAGAACAGTGATGAAAACACAATGGTGCCGGCGAACCAGCCCAAAGTATTAGCGGTGGTGGCGTTCCCAAAGCCGTACAGCAAGCGCACAATGTAGCCGCGCATCAAAATAGTTACCACACCGCTGGGGATCACTAAGAATAAGATAAGGCGCCCATTGAGCACAAAGTCCCGAATCAGAGCCTCCTTGGCACCGGTAGCCATGCGAGCGGCCATGCGCGGGAAGGCAGCGGTTGCAATCGAGTTGCCAACCAGTGATAATGGCACGTTCTTGAGGTTATTAGCGTAATATAGCGCCGCCAAACTACCGGTGGTTAGGCGCGAGCCAATAATCGTCTCGATTATGTAGTTAAACTGGTCAATGCCTTGGTCAATCGAACGCGGCAGCATCAGCATAATCACCCTCCGCACATCACGATTGCGCCATTGCAAGCTAAAGCTGTAGCGAAAACCTAGGCCGAATAGCCCAATGATTTGCAGGCCGGCTTGCAGGGCCGCGCCGATTGCCACCCCATAAGCCACCCCAAAAATAGAATGGCTAGGGCTCAAAAAGAGAATGCCAAAAATAATGCCCAGGTTGTAAAACACACTGGCCAGGGCATAGATCATAAAGCGATTAAATGATTGAGCAATGCCGCCCATCACACTGGAGATGGCAAACATAAACGGCGTTACCAGCATAATGCGGGTTAAATGAACGGTCAGCTCGTGGCGGTAGGCGTCGAATCCAGGCGTAATAATGGTAGTAATCGGTCCGGCAAAAATAAAGGCCACAATGCCGATAGCGGCTGTGGTCAGACACAGTATGTTAAGCAAGCTCGACGATAGCTCCCAGGCCTCGGCCTGTTCTCCCTTTTCAATATGATGGGTGAAGACCGGGATGAAAGCGACCGCAAAGGCACCGGAAACCAGCAGGGTAAATAACAGGTTAGGAAGCCGGAAAGCGGCGCTGTAGGCATCGGTTAGGGGGCCGATACCAAAATGGGCAACGAGCAGACGGTCGCGCAGCAGCCCCAGCAGGCTGCTGGCTAGATACGAGGCCGATATAATAACGGCGGCCGCACTAATGCTGGTAGTGCGGCGGTTTAAACGAGAGATAAACGGTTTCACTGCTGGTAATTATAGCGTTGGGCAGCCGCTTTGGATACCCATCGGTGCTGGATGTCTAGCGCTCGCGCAAATCGAGCACGTTCTTGCCCGACGCCTGCGTGGCCGCGATCAGGGGCTCGTCGGCCGCCGGCAGAGTGCCCTCTTCGACAGCCAGGTCACGGCCAAGCTCGCCGCTTTCGGTCGGCACTTCCGGCTCGTGGGTGCGGCGCAACGGAATTTCTTCTAGGAATAAGGTTACAATCAGCGCCAGCGCCATAAGCCCCGACCCCACCCAAAAGACCTGGGCAATCGAAATTGCAAACCCACTTT
>DATKHK010000107.1:0-3013 GCA_035510255.1 Saccharimonadales bacterium (SeqCode)
AAGTTTATTTCTTTAAATCTTGAAAATTTCATATGTCTGCTAGGCATCAGGGGTTACCTAAGGAAGAGTTAGTGGCGGACGGGTGAGTAACACGTTAATACCTGCCCCAAAGTGGGGAATAACCCGGCGAAAGTCGGGCTAATACCGCATGTGATCCTTCGGGATTAAAGCCTTCGGGCGCTTTGGGAGGGGTTTGCGTCTGATTAGCTAGTTGGTAGGGTAATGGCCTACCAAGGCGACGATCAGTAGCTGGTTCGAGAGGATGACCAGCCACACTGGGACTGAGATACGGCCCAGACTCCTACGGGAGGCAGCAGTAAGGAATCTTCCGCAATGGACGAAAGTCTGACGGAGCAACGCCGCGTGCAGGATGACGGCCTTCGGGTTGTAAACTGCTTTTATTTGGGAAGATTATGACGGTACCAAATGAATAAGGACCGGCTAACTACGTGCCAGCAGCCGCGGTAATACGTAGGGTCCAAGCGTTATCCGGAATCACTGGGCGTAAAGAGTGCGTAGGCGGGAGTCTAAGTGCAATGCGAAATCCTGTGGCTCAACCATATGGACTGTATTGCATACTGGACACCTAGAGGATATGAGAGGCAAGTGGAATTACCGGTGTAGCAGTGAAATGCGTAGATATCGGTAGGAACACCAATGGCGAAGGCAGCTTGCTGGCATATTTCTGACGCTAAGGCACGAAAGCGTGGGGAGCGAACAGGATTAGATACCCTGGTAGTCCACGCCGTAAACGATGCATATTATTCGTATGGAGTATCGACCCTCTGTGCGGAGAAGCTAACGCGATAAATATGCCGCCTGGGGAGTACGAGCGCAAGCTTAAAACTCAAAGGAATTGACGGGGCTCCGCACAAGCAGTGGATCATGTGGTTTAATTCGATGCTACGCGTAGAACCTTACCGAGGCTTGACATCCCGATCGTAGGCCTAAGAAACTAGGCCGTCAGTTCGGCTGGATCGGTGACAGATGCTGCATGGCCGTCGTCAGCTCGTGTCGTGAGATGTTGGGTTAAGTCCCGCAACGAGCGCAACCCTTGTCGTGTGTTGTATTTTTCACGCGAGACCGCCCGGGCCAACCGGGAGGAAGGTGGGGATGACGTCAGGTCTGCATGGCTCTTACGCCTCGGGCCACACACGTGATACAATGGCCGGTACAATGGGCACCAGCGAAACCGCGAGGTGGAGCTAATCCTATCAAACCCGGTCCCAGTTCGGATTGCAGGCTGAAACCCGCCTGCATGAAGTTGGAATTGCTAGTAACCGTAGGTCAGCACACTACGGTGAATACGTTCCCGGAGCTTGTACACACCGCCCGTCACACCACGAAAGTCGGGGGTGCCCGACGTGCCTATTTACTAGGCCCTAAGGCAAATCCGGTAATTGGGGTGAAGTCGTAACAAGGTATCCGTACCGGAAGGTGCGGATGGATCACCTCCTTTCTAGGGAGAACGACGGAGTAATCCGTTCCGTAGGCATACGTCCTACGGCCAGACTGCCACCTGTTATGAGCTGCTCATATATCATATATGAGATGTGCTCCGAGAGGCAGCTGCGGTACTTCTAGGTCGATCTTGGCGACAAAAGATACTTTGTATCTGAGTCGAGAAGACTATCCCGGTCTCAAAGCCGGTGTAAAGAATGGGGTTCACACTGCACTATTAAGCCGTTAACGTTTACTAAAAAACCGCCTGTATTGGCGGCTTTTTAGTATGATTATTCTATTCAGATAGCAATTAGGCCGCTAACTCCAAGCTAATCGCATATACCCGCTTACGGGGAACGCCCAGCTGGATCGTAACCTCGTCGATAGCCCGACGTCCTGATTGGCCAAGGGAATGCTGAGTGGTTAAAGCCGCCCTAATCATTTCGTCACTAACAGCTTCGATTGTGGCCGGTATCCCTTCCAAAACCAGAGTGTACTCACCGCGAGGGCTGCTACTCGCTAGATGCCGCACGGCTTCAGATAGGGCGCCGCTCCAAATCTCCTCATGCAGCTTGGTCAGCTCGCGGGCCAGCACGATCTTGCGCGTTGGCTCGGAGTCAGCGGCCAGCTCGCCTAACAACTTGGCGAGTCGGTGTGGTGATTCGTACAGAACGGTCGTTTGGTGGGCGCCCACTAAAAGCTTAAGACGCTCCCGCCGCTCGGCACCCTTAGCCGGCAAAAACCCTTCAAAGCTAAATCGCTCTGCTGGCAGGCCGCTAACGGCCAACGCCATAACCGCTGCACTCGGTCCGGGAATTGCCGTTACTTGATAGTTAGCGGCATGAACCGCGGCTACTAAGCGCTGACCTGGGTCGGAAACTACCGGCGTACCGGCATCACTGATAACTGCGATGGTTTGGCCGTCCGCCAGCCCGTCTATCACCTGAGCAATCCGCTGATCTTCGTTGTGCTCATGGAGGGAAAGCAGTGGCTTTTTCTGAATACCAAGATGGGAGAGCAGCTTACGGCTATGCCTGGTATCCTCGCAGCAAATCAGGTCGGCGGCTGCCAATGTCTCGGCTGCCCGCGGCGATATGTCGCCCAAGTTACCAATCGGCGTGGCGACCAATACTAACATTCCGCGGGTATCCATAGGATTAGCTAAAATCGAGGGCCGAGGCCGCCCGTAATGATGTGATATGCACAACCTTTTTGGTGTACGGTGCTAGGGCCGCTTGGATTTCCTGCCGCCAGGGCTGCATATCGCTCTCTGAATCCAGCTGCCTGAGCCCAATTCGGCTGGATACTGAAACACCGTGCGCCAACCTCAATGTACTCCGAGTAGAGTGCTCCTGCCTGCCTCGTAGCGCGTGCACTGCGTGGCGCCGCAAAATCCGGTAAGCTGAGCGCTTGGCGCCGGTATCAAGCCAGATGATTCGGTCGGCCGCTGCTAGCAGCGGACTGGTCCAGCCGGTGTACACGCCCTCAATAATCCAGCGGGGCTGGCGTACTAGCTCCTCGATGACTGGCCGCAGCTCCGGCAGTAAAACTTTGTGCTTAGACTTAGGGT
>DATKHK010000108.1:0-5636 GCA_035510255.1 Saccharimonadales bacterium (SeqCode)
GTATTATTGGCACTTCTTAGCACCCTTGAAATCTAGCTAGTCAGCCCATCACTACTACCAATCGATCATGGGCAGAAGGAGTACACATGGCGTACGGCACCGCTTGTGCAAACCGAGCTCGGGTCACTCCGGCTCTGGCGACAAGACCGCTACCTCCAATCAACCTCTCACCAACGATCTCACCACATGCCAGGGCAATTTCCGGTACTGAAATCCTGATCACCTTCAACCCGTTTGCGCATGGGCCAATGAAGTACCTGGCACGATCGCTCGACACCTACGATGTCAAACCGGAAGCCGACATTATCGTCGACCCCGAGAACCCAAAAGAGTTCGTAATCGTCGACGAGGAGGTTGACCCCTCCTTCTACGACCTGAGTTGTTATGCCGGCCGGTCCTTCCGCGTCCAGCGCCTTTCCTTTACCACTCCGCTTCACCGCTGTCGGGTCGAGGGCTTCGGCGCTCGCTTGGTCGGCGGACCGGACGTCTGGCTGTATATTCGGCCAGCCGACCGACTGGTTATGGTCGGTAAGGGATAGTTAGTAGTGATGGCCGGTGCGGCGGGGCTTTCGGGCTTCGCCGCACCCATGGCTGAGTGGTTAGATTTAAACCGAAACCTGCTTATGGTTTGTTGTCATAAGCTATTAAAACTTAATGATAATTTAATATAACACCTGTGGGTTGCGCTAACTTTTGGCGCGGCATCGATAGAAAAAATAGACATTGTTACAACCCCGAACGCAATTCTACTTACTATAATGGGCATACAGAAGTGAGGGTGCATTTCTGGTGCGATCTTGACGTATATTCCAAGCGCCGCCAGCAAACCAGCCGTTCACTCATCGTTTTTTACTAAGATGAGATGAAGGAGAAATTATGAATCGAAAGACTATCGCGATCGCGCGAGGGGTTGGTGCTATTGCGGCTGTGGCGGCGCTTGTAGTCGGGATCACGTTTGCAGCGCTGAACACATCGGCGACGCTAGCCGATAACACACTGTCCACTGCTACTGCTAATCTGACCGTTTCAACGGGCGGAGCCTTTGGAGCTTCGGAACCAGGCTTTACCATCTCCGGGCTGGTACCCGGAACAGGAGTGACAGATCCATTCTATTTGTCGAATACGGGAGGCGTTAACCTAGGCTTGACGGTTCAAGCCGCTAGTACTGGCGGCGGTACCATTACCGAAAGTGGGACAACAAGCTCCACCGATTTGAGCAATGTATCCGTTGTAATTACCAATCTCAATACAGGTAATAGCAACACTTATAACTTGGCAGAGTTGGTGAGTGGCGCACAGGCACTAACTGATCCAATTAATGCCGGTGTTACAGGGACAAGCAGCCCTCCAAATGCTCCTGGTGATTACTCAATTCACTTCGATATCAATCCAGCTACCATTAATGGTGCAGGACCGGCAACCGTTACTGGTTTTGACTTAGTATTTGCCGGTACCCAACAGTAATACCAAAATGATAGGAACTCATGGTGCTTAAAACCCTCAAAATCTTAGTGGTAAGTATCTACGCGGTAGGCGGGGGTCTAATTGTCCTGTTTGCGCTCCCTCAAGTTGGCTTGAAAGCTTTGAGTGTGGCGACGGGCAGCATGACCCCTGCCATCCCGCAGGGTTCACTCGTGATTATTCAGCGCACACCGCTAGCTGCAATCAAGGTGGGGGATGTCGTCACCTACCGTGACCCGGCCAAGCCTGGCCAAACGATCACTCACCGGGTTGTAGCCAAGGGCAAACGCGGTGGTATTCCGGTATTTACAACCAAAGGTGACGCTAACAAGGTGGCTGATCCGCAGATCGCAGGTGGTAGTATTGTTGGACGCGTGGTGTACCATCTGCCCGAGGTCGGCCGGGCGGTAAGCTGGCTGCGAACTCCATTGGGCTTAGCATTGGCGGTAGCTCTGCCTGCCTTCATGATTGTGGTAGACGAGTTCCAGCTGATGGTACGACGGCTACAAAACTATGCTCGTGAGGAAGCAGAGGAGCAGGCGGAACAGCGCATGGCTGCTCGTCGACCGCCATCATCGTCGTCATCGCGCCGCCGCCCAAAGCCGCTGGTTTGGGCGGCGGCTATGGTACTGGTACTGCCAGCAGTGGCTTTCGGGGTGTCAGGTACCCGCGCCAATCTCGCCTCATCGGCAAAACTGACGGATACTACCATTACAACCGCCCCCATTACCGCTACAGGTACCCCTAACTGCCCACCCGGCAGCAACACCAGTATTTCAATCACCAATACTGGGCCGGGTTCGAAAAACAAGGTAACTTCCTCAACCACCTGTACGGTAACGAGCACGAATAATACCTCGATTTCGGTTTCAAATAATAGCTCCCAAACTGCGACCAGCGGTTCGGTTAGCAGTAGCGGCAATACAACGGGTGGCAGCGCGAGCAGTGGTAGTGCTAGCAACAGCAGCTCGACGACCGTGAATGTTAGTAACAGTTCAAGTAGCCAGTAATTAGTAAAGGCCCCGGCACGAATGCCGGGGCCCAGGAAGCGGTCATGCGCATGGTTGAGTATATGCTCAGCCGAATTCTTGACCACTCACACTTGTTTAAACAAGCTTGTAGATGCAGGCCGGGAGAGAGTTACCCGTCTCTTCCTTGTTCTTTAGGACGATGTGCAGGCCAATGACGTGGCTAAAACCGGTGATGGTTGGTGCCGGGCCTAACTTGTAATCCTCCAGCAGCCGGTCGAGGCGATGGCGCGCCATGTTAAAAACGGTTAGCTGGCCGGTAAAGCCGGTCAGGCTGCGCGAAGCGGCGCCGTTTTCCAGGCCGATGACGACCGTTTCGCAAATGCTACCGACAATTTCTGTGAGCTGGTCGAAGTAGCTATTCTCCAGCTTGAAGCTAGCGTTGGAAGCGCCGTGGGGTAGTTCCGGGGCGTTCAGAATGTTGCCTTCATCGGGGATGAGGGTGGCTTCGACCATCGTTTGGGCTGGTGCTGGGCAGGCGGCGGTGCAGGGTTCAGGGCTTTCTGCCAGGCTCGGGGCTGGGGCGACCAGTAGCGCGAGCGTGACAATAAGCGGTGCTAAGGTGCAACTGATGGCGCGGCGCATGGCCGTCCTCCTAAGAATGAGGGTCAGTAGTCGATGATTATAGTGACATAAGTGGCGTAATATGGCAATGACTGAAGCGGCAGCTTTTGGTTAGAATATTTAACAAACTTTTAATATTCAGCCAGGTATTATTGCGTTTATAATAGAGTGTATGAAGATGCTGACAATAGTTATATCCATTTTTTCGGCTCTTGGAATCGGTTCGCTGATAGGTGGGTTTGTGTATATTGGCCGGAAGCTGCAAGTGCTGGATGACCTTAAGGAAGCTTTTGACGAACTAAAAGTCACTACTGGAACAATCAAGGACAATCTTAAAGTTGTGACCGACCACTTGATCCGGACCGATAAGACTTTTAGCCACGCGGACTTGAAAAACTATAGTCCGTTGCAACTGAGCAAAGGCGGCCAATCACTGATCCACGATCTGGGGTTTGAGGAGATCTTCGCGCAGCACAAGGGCGACTTTTTCGACTATATCGACGGCGAGGAGCCTAAGCTGAAGTATGACGTGGAGGCGGCGGCTATTAAATCGATGTACGTTCTATCTGATGCCGACTATATGAAGCCCCTGAAGATCTTCTTTTATAACAACCCCGAGCGCAGCCTGCAAAACACCGCGCCAACGCTGGGCGTCTATGTTCGGGACAAGTATCTGGCGGAGCACCCCGAGATTACCGAGTAGCCGCGTCATATCATCTAGTAATTTGCACTCTTACATTGTATGATGTGGCCTATGTCGCTTTAGGGCGGCCGGACATTCATACATCCATTTACAATCCGACCCCAAGGGGGTGATAGGCAAATGCGCGACCTGAATCTGCTGGCGGTACTAGACCGGCTGTTTGGCCGGCTGCACGACCGTGTTCTTACCATCTGTTGTGGCCTAACCGGTAAGGACAACTTCTGGCTGGCGCGCTGTGCGCTGGGTCTGGCCTGTGGTGCTAGCCTGCTGGCCGTAGTCCTGTGGATACTGTCCGCGGCGGAAGGGAAAGCGACCGAAGCTGTCGGAGTGGCTAGCTACTTCAGCTTTTTTGCACTGGGCACCAGTTGGCTCACCTTACGCTGGATCCGGGTAGTTGAAACCCGGGCAAAGCGGCATGGTGGGGGTGCCGCGGTGTCGCAGCTTAGCCATGAACTCATACTTGTACGAGTTGGGCTTGAGGTCGCTGGTTACGCCTGTGGTGCAACGCTGCTGCTAACTAGTAATTCCCTCTCCGTTTATAGTACGGCTGCCTTGATGTTCATTTTCCTGGGTCTCGCCGCCGTGCTGTATTTCGTCGACCAGCCCCAGGGCAAGCGCAAGAGCGTGTTTAGGCGGGGGTTGGAGTGGATCAAGCGGCAGCGGGTAGAGCGTGCAGGCGGCGCGGCCTATCCAATGCCAACCTAAAGCCCCACCGGGCGTCCCTGGTGGGGCGCCTGTGTTTAAGGTGGCCAAGTGCTATATAATAAGAGTATGAGTGATCCGAAGCAGTTATCAGATAAGGAGTGGAAGCAGAAGCTAACGCCGGAGCAGTACCACGTGGTGCGCGAAAAGGGCACAGAGGCGCCGTTTAGCGGGGTGTATCTGGATAATAAGGCGCATGGTATGTACCGCTGCATTGCTTGTGGGCAGGAGCTGTTTACCAGTGACACCAAGTTTGATTCCGGTACCGGCTGGCCCAGTTTTTATGATGCGGTGAACCGCGAGAATGTGGAGCTGCACGAGGATCGGGCGTTTGGCATGAAGCGCACCGAGGTGACTTGTAAGAACTGCGGGGCGCATTTGGGGCACGTGTTTGCCGACGGGCCTCAGCCGACCGGGCAGCGCTACTGCATTAATTCGCTGGCGCTGGATTTTAAAGGCGATGAAGCGGCGGAGGCAACTAAGTGAGCGAGATTATGACGGTGGCCGGTGGCTGTTTTTGGGGCGTGGAGGCGGCTTTTCGCCAGATTCCCGGCGTGCTGCAAACCACGGCTGGCTATACCGGCGGCACCGTGGCCGATCCGAGCTATGAGCAGGTTTGCAGCGGCAAAACCGGGCACGCCGAAGCGGTGCAGGTGGAGTTTGATCCAAAGAAGGTGAGCTACAAGGAGCTGCTGGGGCATTTTTGGCAGATGCATAACCCAACGCAGGTGAACCGGCAGGGGCCGGATGTTGGCACCCAGTACCGCTCGGCCATTTTTTATCACAGCCCAGCACAGCAACGGACGGCTGAGACTTCAAAGGAGCAGTTGGCGGCGAGCGGCCGCTTCAGTGAGCCAATTGCCACCGAAATTGTGGCAGCCGGGCCGTTTTACCCGGCCGAAAGCTACCACCAGCAATATTTGGAAAAGCGCGGGCTAGCCACCTGCACGCCGGAGCTGGCGTAATGGCAGATGCAGTAGCGAACCAATCGGCTAGCCCAATCACCTTAGTGGTTTTTGGCGTTTCCGGTGATTTGGCCGGGCGCAAGCTACTGCCGGCCTTGTACTGGCTGGAAGCGGCCGGGCAGCTGTCGGAGAGCTTTCATATTATTGGTGCAGCGCGGCGCGAAGTTACCAAGGAAGGGCTGGCTGAAACCATCACCAAATACGGCGGTGGAC
>DATKHK010000109.1:0-10100 GCA_035510255.1 Saccharimonadales bacterium (SeqCode)
GCTGGCCACCTATGGGCCATTCGCGGCTACCGAAGTGTTAATTATTGAAGCGGTGAAGCAAGGTGCCAACCGCCAGGCCATCCATGAGCTGCTGCGCACGATTGCGCTGGAGGCGTGGCCGGCCGAGCAACCTGGTGAAGCCATGGTAACGCTTTTAAAAAAGAGCGCCGAGCTTAAGCAATATATACCGGCCGCTAAGTTAGAAAAACTACTAAATGTCCGTAACCATGTCGGCGACGCGCCGGAGCGGGCGAAGGCGTTGGCGGCTACCATTCGGGAAGCGCTAGCGGCGTGAAGCGGCGGCTGGGCATTGTGGGGGGCGGCCAGCTTGGACGGATGCTAACCATTAGTGCCAAGCAGCTGGGGTTCGACGTAACCATTATCGACCCTACGCCAAACAGCCCGGCCGGCCAAGTGGCCGATCGGCAGATTACCGCTGCCTACGATGACGATGCGGCCATCCGCCAGCTGGCGAAGCAGGTGGACTATATGAGCTTCGAGATTGAATCGGCCGGCGCTAAAACTCTGGAAGAGCTGGCGGTTGGCGGCGCGGTCATTAATCCGGCGCCTCAAACCCTGGCCATGATCAAGGATAAGCTGGAGCAAAAGCGTTGGTTACGACAGGCCGGGGTACCGGTGGCCGAGTTTGCCGAGGTCAAGACCGCTGCCGAGATGGCGACGGTCGGCCAGGCCGCCGGCTACCCAATCGTGCTTAAAGCCCGCCTGGGAGCCTATGACGGCCGCGGCAACGCGGTGGTGGAGTCGGCTAAAGGGATTGCGGCGGCCTGGCAGCGGTTGGCCGGCCGCGAGCTATATGTGGAGCATTATGTACCATTTACAACCGAGTTGGCGGTAATCGTGGCCCGCGACTTAGCCGGCCACACCGCGATCTACCCGGTAGTGGAAACGCTGCACCGCCATAATATCTGTCACGTGGTGTACGCGCCGGCTCGGGTGGCCGCGGAGGTAACGCAGCGGGCCGAAAAGCTGGCCGGTCAGGTGGCTAAGCATCTAAGCGGTGCCGGGGTGTTTGCCATTGAAATGTTTGTGACGGCGAAAGGCGAGGTGTTGGTAAATGAGATTGCGCCGCGGGTGCATAACAGTGGCCATCTGACCATTGAGGCCAACCTAACTTCGCAGTTTGAACAACAAGTAAGGGCGGTGACTGGATTGCCGCTAGGCGCCACCGAAGCCAAGGTGCCGGCGGCGGTCATGGTAAACATTTTGGGTGAACGCTCTGGCTCGGTCAAACTGGAAGGTCTGGCGCAAGCGCTGGCCATTCCCGGCGTTTCCGTGCATATTTATGGTAAGGCCGAAACCCGGCCGGAGCGCAAAATGGGTCATGTTACGGCGGTAGCCGATACAATCCAACGAGCAGAGGCTAACGCTATCCAAGCACGAAAGGAGCTTTCAATCTAATGGCAACCAATCCTGTAGTGGGGATTATTATGGGGTCAGATTCAGACCTGCCGGTAATGAGCGAAGCCGCCAAGATACTGGAAGAGTTCGGTGTGGCGCATGAGGTGACCATAGTGTCGGCCCACCGCACGCCGGAGCGGATGATGGAGTATGCCGGCCAAGCGGCTGGGCGTGGAATCAAGATCATTATTGCCGGAGCCGGTGGAGCTGCTCATTTACCTGGTATGGTCGCCGCTGTCACCCCGCTACCGGTGATTGGTGTGCCGGTTAAGGGCAAAAGCCTGGAGGGTCTAGACTCCTTGCTCTCCATCGTGCAGATGCCCGGTGGCGTACCGGTGGCCACGGTGGCCATTAACGGCGCCAAGAACGCCGGGCTGCTGGCGTTGCGGATACTCGGTGCCGAGGACGCCGGGTTGCGTGATAAAATGATGCGCTACCAAGCCGAGCTGAAAGACCAAGTCCTAGGCAAGGCTGAGAGGCTCACCGAACAGGGCTATGAAGACTACTTAAAGGGGATGTAGGGTGGTTGAGGCCGACATCATCTTAAAGAATCTGCCCGACGCGCTAGAGTCGGTCGATATCCCGCACCTTGCCCCTAAACAGCAGGGCAAGGTGCGGGACTTTTATAGCTACAAGGGGCAGCGCGTAACCGTGACGACCGACCGCCAGTCGGCTTTCGACGTGGTACTTGGCTTGATTCCCTTCAAGGGCAGCGTGCTGAACCAGCTGGCCGCCTGGTGGTTTGAGCAAACCCAGCACATTGTGGCTAATCATCTGGTTTCGCTGCCTGACCCCAACGTCTTAATATCGCGTGATTGTGAGGCGGTGCCGGTTGAGATGGTGGTGCGGGGATATCTTACCGGCGTTACCAACACCTCGATCTGGCCTTCCTATGAGCGCGGCGAGCGCACCATCTACGGCTTAAAGTTTCCGGATGGCCTCACGAAGAACCAACCGTTGCCGCAGCCGATCATCACGCCGACCACCCATGGCGGCGGCGCCAGCGGCCACGACGATCGGCTGACTCGCCAGCAGATTATTGACCAGCAAATAGTGCCGGCTGCGCTGTACGCCCAAATGGAGGAAGCCAGCCTGGCGCTGCTCGCCTTTGGCCAGCAGCGGGCTGAAAAGCAGGGCCTCATCCTGGTCGACACCAAATATGAGTTCGGTCTGTATAACGGCAAGCTAATGTTGATCGACGAGATCCATACGCCGGATTCGTCACGATTTTGGAGGCGAGACAGCTATGAGCAGCGTCTAGCAGATGGCCAGGAGCCGGAAAACTTCGATAAGGAGTTTTTGCGGCTGTGGTATGCCGAGCGCGGCTACAAGGGCGATGGCACTCCGCCAAAAATGAGCGACCAGCTGGTGGTTGACCTGGCCCAGCGCTACATTGGTGTCTACGAGATGCTAACCGGCAACCGCTTTAGCGCCTACGACTACCCAATTGCCGAGCGGATTACCCAGGCGGTTACCAAGGAGTTGGGCCTGTGAGCCGCAAGCCCATGGCGTCTCGGCAACCGGCTACCTATAAGGATAGCGGCGTTGATTACGACGCGATGGACGCGTTTAAGCGGCTGGCACAGCGGGCGGCCAGCCAGACGGCCGGTAACATCGCCCGGCTGGGCCTCAAGGACGTGCCGGCTAGCCGTGGCGAAAGCGCCTATTTAATCGAAGCCGCCGACCACTACCTGGCCCATGTCGAAGAGGGGTTGGGCACCAAAAACCTGGTGGCTGACGGTCTGCCCGACCAGCCGGAGCTCTACGCCAATATCGCCCAAGACACGGTGGCGATGATCGTCAACGATATGATCACACTCGGCGCGCTGCCGGTTTCGGTAGCGATGCACTTGGCGGCTGGCTCCTCGGAATGGTTTGAGGACCAAGCCCGATTGAAAGCGCTGGTGGAGGGCTGGCAGCGGGCCTGCAACCTGGCGCGCTGCGTTTGGGGCGGGGGAGAGACGCCAACCCTGAAGGGTGTGGTTGAGCCAGGAGCCGTGGTGCTGAGCGGCTCGGCCATTGGTGTTATCGCGCCCAAAGGCCGCCGGATTAAAGGGGACATCCAATCCGGCGACGCCATTGTGCTGCTGGCCAGCTCCGGTGTGCACGCTAACGGCTTAACCCTAGCCCGTCAGATTGCGGCCAAGGCCGGTCCGGACGCCAAGCTCAGTGATGGCCGCCGTTTTAGCGAGGCGCTGCTTGATCCAACCCACATTTACGTGCCAGTGGTGGAGGGCGTGCTGGCCGCTGGCGTCGATATCCATTACGCGGTCAACATTACCGGCCACGGCTGGCGCAAGCTCATGCGGGCGACCGAGCCGTTTGTGTATACGATCGAGTCGGTGTCGCCGCCGCAGCCGGTCTTTGCGTTTATCCAGAAGCATGGCCCGATCGACGACGCCGAAATGTATGGCAACTACAACATGGGCGCCGGGTTTGCACTGTATGTCGCGGCGGCCGATGTCGAAACGGTGGTTAAAGCCGCGGCGGCCAGCGACATCAAAGCCTGGCCGGCTGGCCACATCGAAAAGCGCGGGACCACCAAGCAGGTCGTGATCAAGCCCAAAAATCTCACCTACGACGGCAGTACGCTGGCCGTCCGCTAGCTCTAAGCCGCGGCGTTTGCGCCCCAGAAGTGGTCCATGCTAGATTGAGTGCATGTACCAACCTGCTCTACTCCTCTTTCTAGTGGTGCTCGTAGCTGTTATTTGGGATACGGTGTGGCGCGGCATTGCCCTCTGGAAAGCCGCCCACAATAAACAGCTGTATTGGTTTATCGCCATTTTGATTTTCAATACCATTGGCATCCTGCCAATTATCTACATCGCCTTTTTCCAGCGGCCCAACTCCACAAAACCGCCCACTACAACCTGATTCTGCTACAATACAGGTATTAATAAGGTGAATCTCATGAACGATGAACCAGAGAACAAGCAGCCAACCAAAGGTAAGGGGTACGGCAAGCGGCCAATGTGGCAGTGGATACTACTCTACGTCGTAGTAGCAGCGATCCTGTATTACATTATTTATCTGCTTTTCTTCCATCACACGGGCGGAAGCACCACCAACTACTCATACTAACCGGCCAATAATTGAATAACTAGCAAACTGCCCATATACGTGGCGTCTCACGCCCTGTAGGCTAGCACGGGTATGGACAAACGACTCATTTCTCAGGTAAAGCAGGCTCGCGTTGATCTAGAGTCGGCTTTAGCCAACTCCGGCGTCGCCATCTCCCAGCAAGACCTCAACCTGCGCTACACCCAGTTTGTGAACACGCACCCGGGAATACCCCAAGAGAACTTAATTGGCAAAACCGATAGCGATTGGCTGCATCCAGATGAGGCCGCCATCCTAACTAAAATTAAACAGAAAGCCCTGAATGGCGAAAAGGGCATTCGGGAGATGTTTAAAAGCACGCTCAATGGTGGAAAGGTGGGGGACATTTACTACAATGATATTCGGGTTGAGCCAATGTGGGAGGATGGCAAGGTCGTCGGCATTTATACGGTAGCGATTGATATAACGGAGTTCCAGAATGCGTTGATACGGCTCGAGAAGCTCAACGGTAGGCTGCTTAAGCACATGGAAGAGATGCTCGGGCGGCAGCCGGACCAGAAGGTACCGTATAAAAAGCCCCCCTCGGGTTAGCCAAGTCAGCCAGCTTCTAAATGAAAGCAGAGATACATTATGAGCGATAGACCACCGAAGGCTGCTCCGAAAGCGACAACAGAGAAACGCATCCTCAATGAATATGAAAGTAAGGTTCTTAATGAAGAACGAATGGGCAAGGTGGCCAGGGCGAAAAAAGGCAACAAAAACTCTTCTCATTCCCAAATGCTATTTATGTGCGAATGTGATGATGGAGGCTGCCTAGAAGTTATTTCGATATCGACCGAAGAGTATAAAAACGTCCATCGCAAAACCAATTACTTTATAGTAATTCCCGATCATGTGCATCTTGATCTCGAGAAGGTAATTTCCTCTTTCGATAACTATGTCTTGGTAGAAAAGTTATCGGTTCAACTTCCACTGCCATAGGAGGCTTATAACGAGTTAATACGAAAACCCGCCGGTGCAACCTGAGCTGCATCGGCGGGCAGTTCCCGAATATCCCATCGGGTTGATACTTCACGAGAGCGAAGCGCCACATCATTCATTTGGTCCAAGCTGCCACTCCACCGACGAGCATGCCGACCAAGAAGCACCACATTAGTAGCCAACCAATACCTATCATGAGGATGACGCAGATTTCTCTGAGGTCAGAATTGCTAGCCCGGTCCAGAGTGAGGCCAAGTCCCACCAGGACAAGAGCTATAGGGCCTGAGAGAAGAACTATGGCTCCGAACCGGAGACCGATGAGGGCACCGAGACCGGCACCCATTAAGGCGATAGGCCGAACGAAAGCCATCGCGACTTCGTCCAGGTAGTCGGCAAAAGAGTTGAGAGCTCGCATGATGAGCCTTTCTGTAGAGGTTCTATCTGATGTTCCGTTGTTTCCGGTTCATAAGGAGAAAAAAGCATCTCCCAACATGCAGGTATTATATTACCATATAATTAACATAATTGCAAATGGTAAATTATCGTATCTCGAATTGGCACCATATCAAGAGCGAGCTAGCTGCTTGGCATAAGGTTTTAGATGAACGCCAGATGGTAAGGACTGCCAGCAGTTACTAGAACCAGTTTAGCCAAAGTACTTTTCATTTGCTTATGCCACTCATTAAGCTTATGCTTGCAGCACTATCATAAATTTGTGCATAAGGAGGGTGAGTTATGAAGATGAATGTTTTAGACAAACTAGCAATTGTGCTTCTAGTGATCGGTGGCTTTAACTGGGGCTTAGTCGGTTGGCTGAAATACAACCTTGTGGATAGTATCTTTGGGGTTGATTCAACCGGATCGCGCATTATCTATGCAGTCGTAGGCTTAGCTTCGTTGTATATGATTTACGGCATCGTTAGGATGATGAGTAAATCTAAAACCGCATAATTCGCCATGGCGAGCATTATAACTATACACAAGCTCAGAAGATTTAACTTCATTCTGGCCGGGCTGCACGCTGCCCAGGCCTTGGCCATCTTACTAATAAGCAAAAGTTTTGCCGTACCGGTAACAGGTACGTATTTGCGGTTTAGTAATGTTACTCGGCACTTGGAGCCAGCTACCAAAACGTTATTCAATATTCAACTACCGTGGCTAATCGCGATATTCTTCTTCCTGTCTGCGGCAGCGCATTTGATTATCGCTACCGTGTACAATCGGCGCTACAACCAAAACCTTGCTCACGGGATTAATAAGGCACGGTGGATAGAATACTCGCTGTCAGCCAGCGTGATGATGGTGGCTATTGGCTTGCTCGTTGGTATTTATGACGCAAGTAGCTTGGTTATGCTGTTTGCATTGGTGTCGATTATGAACCTCATGGGATTGGTAATGGAGGTACATAACCAAACCACAGCGCGAACCAATTGGCTGAGCTATTTGATCGGCTGCTGGGCCGGCTTAGTGCCGTGGCTGGTAATTGCCTTTTACCTTTGGCTGGGCCACTTCCAGGGAAGTAGCGCGCCGACATTTGTCTATTGGATCTTCGTGTCAATCTTTATATTCTTCAGCTGTTTCGCGGTTAATATGTTGCTGCAGTATAGGAAAGTGGGGCCGTGGAAAGATTATCTCTACGGCGAGCGAGTCTATATGATCTTGAGCTTGGTGGCGAAGTCGCTACTGGCCTGGCAAGTGTTTGCTGGGACATTGCGTCCGTAGCTGCTTTGCCAAGCTATAAAAACATGGTGAACTACCGTATCTCGAATTGGCATCAAATCAAGAGGGAACTGGTGGCTTGGCATAAAGTTCTTGGTGAAAGCCAGCTAATAGATACTACGAGCGGGTAGTGGAATCGCTTAAATAATTGCGTTGGGCTGGGGTAGTCTTGACGACTACCCCAGCTATGTACGAGTGTACTTTGTTCCGAAGATCTCCCCTCTTCGATCGGTCAAAAAGCGACCTAGCCGATGGTGGTATGCCTGGTATTTGAAGCACTTTCCCTCGCTGGACGCTTTATCTATCTCTTTTGGAGTAGGAATATAATCAAATTCGTCCGCGAGTTTGCGAAGTTCCTTGATCAATTCCCGGTCCGTGTGGTTGTTGATGTGATCTGATATTCCAAAGCCAGCTGCTTCGATGGCCTCCTCGACGCCGCCGAAGTGGCGTTTAAAGGTTGCCTCGGTAGCGACTGAACGGTCGGCCTTGATGTCTTTTGGCCTGGGCGTACGCTTAAGCCTCTTACCAAGCCTCTGCAGTTGTTCGATCAGCTCCTTCCTGGAGTAGTCCTTTCGTGACCTGGGTGTTAGTCCAGCTGCACGCAGCGCCTTATTCCAGCTGCCGAACTGTTTTTCGAACACACCCTTGCTTGGATACCCTGGCTCTCCTTCCAGCTCGGCTCCAGTGGGAGTATGTCCGAGTTTGCCGGCTAGGGCTTTAAGCAGGCGCTTCAGCTCCTCCTTGTCATCGTAGAATGTCATGTTAACCGTTAGCCCAGCTGCTTTCAGTGCCAGGCTCCAGCTGCCAAAGGCACCGACGAAGGCCTGGAAATCTGGGAGATTGCTTTCTCCTCTATGCTCCTGCCAGTCCTTGATCGTTGGAGAGCGTTTGAGTCGCTTGGCCAACTCCTTCAAGAGCCGAGTAAGCTCCTTCTTCGAACGACCATGCACTAGATTCGGCTCATAGCCAGTCGCTTCAACCGCCCGGTTCCATGTTTTGAAGTACCGGACGTAGGCGCTGGGCTCGGGTATCTTTCCATCTCGATGAGCCTTTTTTGCTCCGGCAAGAGTCGGAACTTCACCGGTTTTCTCGATGTATGTCCTCAAGCGCTCTGTGAGGCTCGACTTACTCAAGCCACTATGGCGTCTGAGGGGCAGCCCCGCCGCTTCGAGGGCTTTGTTGTATGTTCCGAACAGCCGTTTGATCGTGCCAGCGCCTACCATGTTCTCTGCGGCTACCACCTCTCGCAAGAGCGGCGTGTGGCCTAGCTCCTCCGCCAAAAGGCGAAGTTGCTTAATCACTGTCTCCTGATTCACAACGTTCAGTGGGAGATGTGCGGCTATCAGGGCATCTTCGATGGTGTCGAAGAATTTCCTGAATGTTGGGCATGACGCAACCCCGGGGTCTTCCTTTATGTCTTTTGCGGTAGGTGTGCGTCCGAGCCTCACGGCTAGTTCCCGCAGCTGCCGGATCAGCATCTCCTTGGTGTAGCCAGTTCGAACAGCCTCCAGCACCTTGAGAACGTCCAGGGCGACTTCGGTGAATTCGACCCGGCCTGCTGTTATTTCGATCGCATCTTGCTTCTTCCTGGTGCCGTTGGCATTTGAAGTTGCGAGTCCTTGGACATCACGCCACAGCTTGTGCACCATCTCCAGTCGCTCACAGTTCGCAACGAAGTCGAGAACTAGCACCTTGCGCTTGCCTTTGGCCTTACGCAAACCACGTCCCAGCTGTTGCAGGAAAATGGTCCGCGAAGAGGTTGAGCGCAAGAACACCACTATGTTCTCCTCGGGCACGTCAATGCCCTCATTGAACATATCGACAGTGAGCACTGTTTTCAGCTCGCCCTTCCGAAATGCCTGCAACCGTCGCCGCAACTCCTTTTTCGGGAGTTTATGGTGTATGGCTGCTGCAGCAGGCATGAGTTGGGCCAGGCGTTCGCAGTATTCAATCGAGGGGCAGAAGATCATGGTGTGCGGATCCTTCACCGTGCTTGTGTGCTCGGCGATAATCCGCACAATCTCCTCGTCTCGTTTCGGTACAAACAGCTGCCGATTGAGAGTCGAGACGCTCATCTTGCCAATCGGGGTCTTGATGACATCAAGGTTCTGGAACTCGTCCATGATGAACCGGTAGTCCACCTTAGTCAGCAGACCGCGTGCCAACGCCTCCTCGATCGGAAGCGAGAAGACCTCCTTCCCGTATATATCCCGGATATCCTGCAGGTCGGCTCGATCTGGTGTCGCGCTATATCCGGCCAAAACGTCTGGCCAGAAGTAGCTGAGAGTGGGCCGGTAGGTTGGAGCCTGACTGTGGTGACTCTCGTCGACCACGATTACGCAAAACTCTTCCGGGTCAAACTCCTCTCGCCAGCTACGCATACTATCGAACGAGGCAAACAGGCCATCCACTGGGTGGAGGTCCTTGTGACGACCGTTGAGGTAACCGAGCTCGTATTCGGGGCCCAGCATCTCTTGGAACGTCGCTCGAGCTTGCTCAAGAATGTCGTTTTGGTGACACAAGAACATAAATGCTCGAGTATCCCCCGTTTCTTCGTAGTATTTTCTGACTGCATGCGCTGCGACCACGGTCTTTCCTAGACCGGTGGCCATCACTACAAGCACTCGACGCCGACCCGCAGTACGGGCCCGCGTCTGAGCGCGAAGTGCTTCCTTCTGCTCAAGTCGAGGCGTGTACATTTGGGCCTTTCAGTTTCAGTTGTCAAGGTGTAAAGCAAAGTGATTATACAATAAATAGTGTGCTTACACAAGATACAGTCACTGAACCACCTGCACTTACTCCACCACTCCATTAACAGCTAGGTCTAGCGGTCGGTAGAGTTCTCGCTGCAATAGCTCAAATAAGGTTCGGTACCAACTCAAGCGCTTCTTGGCTGGTGGAGCCATGAGTAGTGCTCCCAG
>DATKHK010000110.1:0-6918 GCA_035510255.1 Saccharimonadales bacterium (SeqCode)
CAGCCCCGCCCCAATCACCAGCCCTGCAACAAGCTTTAGCTGCCGCCAAAAAATCGACCAACACCTCAAATGTTTTGAAAATTGGGGCCGCGGTAGCCGTCATCGGCATCATGGCAACGGTGGTATGGGTGCAAAACTCGCCCAAGCTGGCTTTTCAAGACGCGGCCTCTAAGGCCGGTATCGACGCCAGCCTCCCAACCTATATACCTTCAAGCTACCACCAAAGCGGACCGGTCAGCTCCAGCCCAGGCGAACTGGTTATGGCCTTTACCAGCCCGGTAAGCAGCGCGCTGAAAATTGTGCAGCAGGCAACCAGCTGGGACGCCAACTCCTTACGCGACAACTACATTACCCGCCAAACCGATAACTACTTAACCGTTCAGGGGCAGGGCCTGACAATTTACCTCTATGGTAACCAAGCCGATTGGGTTAACCATGGTGTCTGGTACCAGGTTAACGGTATTGCCGGACTCAGCCGGGCTGAGGTCCTAAAGATCGCGTACGGCCTATGAATGATGCCGCCTGGGAGCGCCTGGTCGATGCCATTGACGTCAATCTAGGTATTGCTGACCACGGCCGCACCAAGCAGCCGTTGGAAGACCGCCCTGATCTAACCCAACAGATTGAGCATATTGAGTTTAACCGAGATGGCCAGAACTTTCGGCTAGAGCGCAGCACCGGCCCAAGTATTATCGACCGCAAAACCCATTACAGCCACCGGCCCGGGGTCGCTAACCGCAGTGAATACATCTATGACGAGCACGAAATAGGGCACAAAGTTACGCTATTACGGAAAGTAGGCAGTGACTGGGAGCCGGTTGATATGGATCAACTCGGTCTGTAAGCTTAAAATATGTCCAAATCGGTTCGCGTCCGCTTCCCTCCTAGTCCTACCGGCTATTTGCATGTCGGCAATGTGCGTTCGGCCTTATTTAATTACCTGTTTGCGCGCCACGCCCGCGGTGCCTTTATTGTGCGCATTGAAGACACCGACCGTGAGCGGTTGGTCCCCGACGCCATCACGCACATTTTTGATAGCCTGAGCTGGCTCGGACTCACACCGGACGAAGGGCCGGGTCTTCCCGCTACCACCTATGGCCCCTACGTCCAATCCGAGCGGCTCAAGCTATATCACCAGTATGCCGAAGAGTTATTAAAGAAAGGTGAACTCTACAAAGATTATACGAGCGCTGAGCGCTTAACCGAGTTGCGCCAGGAGGCCCAGGCCAAAAAACAGCCGTTTCGCTTTACCAAACAGCTGGCTCAATTGGAGCCAATCGGCGACGAGCCCTATGTGCTGCGGTTTCGGGTCAAGCTGGGCAGCGACGTAATCTGGGATGACGCCGTCTGGGGCGAGCAGCGCTGGCAGCGCGAGGTGCTGGACGACTTTGTGGCGGTCAAATCCGACGGCTACCCGACCTACCACTTTGCCAACGTGGTCGACGACCACTTGATGGAAATTAGCCACGTGATTCGCGCCGCCGAGTGGATCCCCAGCACGCCCAAGCATATCCTGTTATATGAAGCCTTTGGCTGGAAGCCGCCCACCTTTGCCCATCTGCCAACCGTGCTGGGCACTGATAAGGCCAAGCTCAGCAAGCGCCACGGGGCTAAAAACGTGCTGGAGTACCGCGACGCCGGCTATCTGCCGGAAGCGTTGGTCAACTATCTGGCCAGTCTCGGCTTCAACGACGGCACCACCAAGGAGATTTACACCGAGGCTGAGCTAATCAAGGCCTTCGTCCTCGACCGGGTGCAGTCCAGCCCGGCGGTGTTCGATCCTGAGCGTCTGGATTGGATCAACGGCGTCTACATTCGCTCACTGAGCCTAGATAAGCTCTACGCCCGTTGTGACGGCTTCTGGCCCGCGGTTGCGGCCAAACACGACGCTATATATAAGAAGCGGGTGCTGGGGCTGGTGCAGGAGCGCCTGAAGTACCTGGCCGAGCTGCCGGAGCTGACCAGCTTCTTTTTTTCCGATCCGGCCATCGACACCAAGCTGCTACCCAAGCAGCTGGATGCCGCCGCCACGCGGACAATTGTCGAGGATTTAATTGCAGCTCTCGAGAACAGCGATTTTAGCGAAGCCGATCTGGAGAAGCGCTTACGCGGCTATGTCAAAACGCATGATCTGAAAGCTGGCCAGGTGTTTGGGCTGGTCCGCGTCATCATTACCGGTCAAACCGCCGCTCCTGGCCTATTCGAGACGCTGCATGTGCTCGGCAAAAAAACCTCCCTGTGGCGGCTACAGGCCATTACTCATATCTTATAGCTAGCGGATTCTAGGTTATTGAACGCTCAGCAGCTGGATCTGAAAAATCAGGGTAGAGTTGGCCGGAATCGAGCCGGTCGCCTGGTCGCCATACCCGAGCGAGGGCGGGATCACCAGCTTGCGCTTGCCGCCAACCTTCATGCCAACCACGCCTTCATCCCAGCCCTTAATCACCTGGCCGGCACCCAACTTAAAGCTAAATGGCTGGTTACGGGAGTAGGAGCTATCAAACACTGTGCCGTTCTCCAGAGTACCGGTGTAGTTTACGGTCACGGTGTCGCCAGCTACGGCTTCGGCCCCGGTGCCGACGGTTTCGTCGGTTTTTTGCAGTTGCATAGAAGTGGTTCCTTGATTAGTGGTATTGGTTGCGGCCGGCGCCGCCGCTTTGTTATTAAAGATGATTGCCAAGCCGACTATAACTATTACCAGAACGACCAGGCTGCCCAGCCCAATAGCGTGATGTTTCTTCATGGAGATAAGTATACCAAATAGGCCAAGCAGGTATACTACATATATGAAACCCTGGGCGAAGTTTTTGCGCCGCATTCTACCGCTACTGATTAGCGTGACGCTGCTGGCAATTATGGTCAGCTATACACCCTGGAGCAAGGTCGGTGTTATCCTCTCCGACTTTGACCTTGGCACCATCTTAATCTTAATCACTCTCAGCCTTGCCTACTACGGTCTAAAGGCCGTGCGCTTCTGGTACATTCTGCAGGCCATGGATATCCACCAACCGCTGGGCACGGTGATGATCAGCTATATGAGCGCTCAGCCGGTGACGCTGCTGCCAGCCGGCGAAATCTATCGCTCGCGGGCGCTGGAGCGCCACACCGGCGTACCGGTACGCAGCTCCCTGCCGCAGTTTACGATGCAAGGGTTGTTTGAAGGCGGCGCTATGGCGGCTATCGGGATTATTAGCGCGCTGGCGCTAGGCCGGCTACGCCTGCCGGTCATAGCCCTGGCGCTGGTAGTAATTGGCAGCGGCCTTTTGATTCGTAACGGGTATGTGGCCAGCATTACCAAACTGCTGGCCCGGCTGCCGTTCATCCACGTCACCAACCGCAACATTATTCAGTTCAGCAACCACCATCAGGCGATGTTGACGCGGTACTGGTTGCCACGGCTGTTTGGCCTGTCGCTGATAATCGAGCTGATTGGGGCAGCCATCGCCTATACGGCAGTGGTGGGCCTGGGCGCCCACATCAATGGGTATCAAGCGGTACTGGTCTACGTCATCCCGCTGGTGGTAGGCTTCCTGTCGTTGTTGCCGGGTGGTCTGGGAGCCAGTGAGCAGAGCGCCATTGGTATACTGCTGCTTAGTCATGTCAGCGTTGCCCACGCGGTAGCTTCAACCTTGATTATGCGTCTGACAATCGTGGGGCTAGGCTTGGTGTACGGCGGCATCGCGATGGTGGTGGCCCACCGCTACCTGCCACCCGGACGGGCAGCCCAGACACCCTCGCCCAGCGCTAAATAAGGACGAAGGAGCCGCTTCCCGGCTCCTTTTTGATGTTATAGGTTAGTAACAGGTGTTAGGCCACGGGCTACAACCGCGGGCCGCATACTCCTGCTGAAACTTCTGATCCTGTACCGCCGGCGGCGCCAGATAGGCAGCGGGGTAGCCGTCAAAGTCACCCCAGGTACTCGCGTCAAACTGATACGCCCCGCTGTAGCCGTTGCCAGTATTGGTAGCGTAGTTACAGCCGGATTCGCGGGCACAGACGCGCTGGGCCAGCCCACCGGGCGACCCAACCACGCTTTTAGCTACCGGTGCGGTGGCCGTAACGGCAGCAACCGTAGCCGTACTGACTACCGGAGCCGGCGCACCATACCCAGACGGCAGTGCCCGGTCGGTGGTCGGGTAGGGAGCAGCTGGAATTATCAGCTGCTGGCCGACATCAATTTGGTCTGGGTTTTGCAGACTAGTGTTTACGTCCCAGAGGGGAAGCCAGCTGGGAAGGTTGTTGGCAGCGGCAATCGAAGAAAGCGTCTCGCCACTGGCAACCACATGGGTTTTAGGTTGATTTTTAGGGGTACTACTGGCGTCAGCGTGGGCATTCCCAGCGACAATACCAGTTCCTGCCGCTACAATCAGTAGCAGCATAGCAAACTTGTGCATATGTCTCCTTAGCATTAGTAAATTGCGCCCTTATCGCGGATTTGGCCTTCGCCAGCTGAACCCACCTCACACTCGGCACAAGACAGTACCCTACCAAAGCCTGCAAATTCGGTCAATAGGGCATTTTTACAACAAAGTGACAGGCTTGACAGTTGCATTACCCACCGCCTCACCTGAAGTGCCCTATCGTTAAAACTGCTAAAGTTTTGTGGATAACCTGGGAGATAAACGTGGTATAGTGGGTCGCATAGTAGTACCTTGGTAGTTTCAATCTAGTCCATCCCAAAAAAGGGGAGCAAGATGAAAAAATTGGCAGGAAGACTAATTGGCGGCTTTGCCAAGGGTTTTACCGGCGCCTTTATGGTCTGTTTCGGTGCTGAAATGCTCGACGACAGAAAGAAAGGCGGCGTCTGGAGCCGGCTGCAAGCCATGTCAAACGAGGACTGGGAAACCATCGCGATCGTAGCCGCCGTCGGAGGGGCTGTCAGCGCCCCTGCCGGCTACGTTATAGATGCCTTCCGCAGCCTCCGGGCACGGTTTGAAGAGTGCTCGTGACCCGGCTCAAAAGCGTGGTCTGGCAAACCCTGAAGTCACTACTAGTCTACAGCTTTGCCGCCACGCTGACCGAGCTCTCAACCGAGACGCACGCCATTAGAACTCAACAGCTGACACCGGAGGACGGTTTGCGGATCCCCAGGATCGACCCGCTTTTCGGCGGTGGCCTGGCTCTAGCTACCTACCACCTCCGCAAATGGCGGCGCAATCGGCAGCGCTGCCAAACCGACGGGTTGTAACGGCCTACCCTAAACGGCCCGGGAAGTTTTTCCCGGGCCGTTAGCATTTGTTCCGGCCCAGCGGAGCCGCTACACTGCAATTATGTTTTTGCCAAATAGCGAATTTAGCGATGGTAACAGCATTCGGCCGCTGCATGATTCCGCCGAGGCCTATCCAGCCATGCTGGGGGCTATTGCCAGCGCCCAGCAGAGCGTTTATCTCGCCAACTACTGTATGATCCAGGGTGCGGCCTTTAACCAGTTTCGTGAAGCTTTAATGAAGGCATCCCGGCGTGGCATTGACGTTCGTGTACTCCTAGACGCCTACGGCTCCAAAGACAACGATCCGCGCCAACTCCAGGCGCTCCAGGCAGCCGGCGCAAAGGTAGCGTACTTCCAGCCGTTTCAATTGCTGCACCCACTGCGCTATAACCAGCGGCTTCATAAGAAGTTGTTGATTGTCGACAACAAAATCGGATTCACTGGCGGCATCGGCATAGGGGACTTTTGGCTAGGGCATTCGGATTATCCGGAAAGCTGGCGCGACACCCACTTCCAGCTGAGTGGTCCAGTTGTGGCCGCCATGACGCAAGGCTTTGCCAGCAGCTGGGATCAGTGGGGGAATCCGCTCGCGTCAAAAGCTAAGACGGCCGCGCCCAAATCCAAGGGTGGGGGAGTCGAGATTGCCGCCATCAATAGTCATCCTAGCGGCCTAACCGGCATAACCCCTGTTGGCCAGACGCTGCTAGCTCTGATTCAAGCGGCCAAGCGCAGCATTACTATTACTACCGGTTATTTTGGGCCAAATCGAGCGGTAGCGACAGCCCTTTGCCAAGCCGTCAGCCGCGGTGCGCCGGTGCGCCTGCTCACCAACTCCATTTACTCAACCCACCACTTCGTTTTGGAAGCTGGTAAGCAGCAATACGGCCGCCTGCTGCGCGACGGCATTCGCATCTACGAGTACCAGCCAACTATGATCCACGCCAAGCTACTGGTGATAGACGGCAAGCTCAGCTGCATCGGCTCGGCCAACCTCAACTTCCGCTCGCTGTACCACAACCAGGAGTTTAATCTGGTGGTACGCGACCGGGCGCTAGCTACCAGGCTCAACCAGGACTTTGAGCGCGATTTGCAGCAGGCTCACGAAATTAAGCTGGCAGAATGGCAACACCGGCCAACCGGTGCCAAACTGCGGCAGGCCATAAGCAGCACCAGTCGTTATCTTTTTTAATGGCGCCACGGATGGACGCGAACGCCGATTATTGCTATAGTACGCGAGTGTTCAAGTAAGGCAGGCCCGCGCCGCCTGCATCTGGCCCCATCGTCTAGTGGCCTAGGACGCCGGGTTCTCAGTCCGGTAACAGGGGTTCGAGTCCCCTTGGGGCTACCATAAGGGATTTATCCAAGTTAGCCAGTTGAAATAATGGATGCACACCTGTAAACAGGGGTGCATTTTGTGTTCCAGGACTTAAATCTTTGTAGGTCGGATATTTGACGAAAAAGGAGGCAAAAAACTGCGCCTTTTTCAGCGGGTCAATCTGGCGTATAAAGATTTCTTCTGGGTGTTCCAAGAGTTTTCGGACTCTGCGTAATATTTGCTCCATATTGGGCTTCTCCTGGTCCTTAATCTTTAGTTTCTCGGCTTCCAATACTTCAATCTGCTTTTCTATCTTCATTAAGTCCTCCTCTAAGTATTTAATGGCGGTCTGGGAGTTCACCATCTTGAGTTTAGTAACTGTTAGTGCGGCTTC
>DATKHK010000111.1:0-3336 GCA_035510255.1 Saccharimonadales bacterium (SeqCode)
GAGCTAGGATACTGGCTGGTTAGGATAATGGTGGTGCCGGCCGGCGGCTCCTCCAGGGTTTTTAACAAAGCATGCTCGGCTGGTAGTGTCAGCCGGTCGGCTCCGGCAATAACTACCACCCGCTCACCGGTGGCTTCGTACTGGCGGTAGTGCAAGGAATGCTGCAGTTCATGAACCGGCTCGACCCCAATCTTATGCTTGTCATCCGGTGTCACCAGCATAATGTTGGGATGGTTGCCACCGGCCGCCATGCGGCAGGAGTGACAGGAGCCGTCCTTGCAGCCCTCACAGTTGAGGGCACGGGCGATTTCCAGCGCGGTTGTTAGCTTGCCCACGCCCGCCGGCCCATGCAGCAAGACCGTTCCACCCGGCGTCCGCTTGAGCGCCTCAACCTGAACCTCAGCAAGCTGGTGCAGTAGTAATCTCATGCCTATATTATACCTGGCTCTTCCAGGCTTTGCAGGTAGGTTTTCAGGTCTGATGGCAGTGGGCTTTCAACCGCCAGCGGCCGCCCGGCTGGAGTGGTTAGGCGTAAACCAGCGGCGTGCAGCCATTGCCGGGTTAGCCCCCGTGGACGCTTGGCGTCACCATACAGAATATCGCCAACCACCGGATGCCCGAGATGGGCAAAATGCACCCGAATTTGATGGGTACGGCCGGTCTGCAGCTCAATCTCCACCAAAGTCGCGCCGGGATAGGTCCGGATCGTGCGGTAGCGGGTAATCGCCGGCCGAGCACCGGCCACCACCGCCCGCTTAACCGGCCGATTGCGATCGCGGCCGATGGGCAGCTCAATCACGGCCTCCTCCTGTGCCAGCCGCCCGCGCACCAGCGCCAGATAGGTTTTACCGACCGTCCGCCGCTTAAACTGCGCCTGCAGTGCGTCCTTAGCCGCCGGATTTTTAGCAAGTACCATCGCGCCCGAGGTATCCTTATCAAGACGATGGACAATGCCGGGGCGTGCGCTGTCGTTATCAATCACCCCGTGGGCGGCCGCGAAGGCTGCCACCGTTGGCTGCGTCCGCCCAGACTCACTGGTATGCACCACTAGGCCGGCTGGCTTATCAACGACCAGCAGGTCATCGTCCTCATACAGAATAGCCAGCTGCGGTACCGCCGGTGTAGGCTCAATAACGGCCGGCGCAACCAAAAAACGCTCACCACCATGGACCTGCTCGCTAGGATTAATGGCAGCCGATACACCCTCGCGGCTTATCTGGCCACTACGAAGCTGCTTATGGATCTGGCTGCGGCTAATCCCGAGCTGGCGCGCCAGGGCGACATCAACCCGCTCGCCGCTGTGTTGTTGATCAATAATAACTTTTTCGGCAGCTGGATCGCTCACCGGACTAGGTCGGAGGCTTTGGTCAGATCGGGCTTGGCCCCCAGCACAATCAGCCGATCACCGGCATAAATTACCTCATTGCCGCTGGGCCGCACCCGGCTGGTGCCGTCGGAACCGTTGATCGCGATCACCGTCGCACCAATCTCACCCTCCACCAAGGCCTTGCCCAAATGATGCCCCGCCAACCGCGAGTGCTCACCCACTACCATCTCCTCAACCTGTAGGTTGGTCGTTGTGCCGGAGCTTGAGACCACATCCATATAATCAACCACACTGGGCCGGAGCGCCATCGAGGCCATATGATAGCCACCAATCTGATACGGCAGCGCCACCCGGTCGGCGCCGGCCCGCTTGAGCTTCACCTCGTTATCGGCCCGGTTGGCCCGGGCCACAATGTAGATGTTGGGGTTCAGCGCCCGAGCGGCCAGCGTTACCAGCAGATTGGCTGAATCCTCACCCAGGCAAGCCACCAAACCGGCAGCGTGCTCAATACCGGCGTCCTGCAGCGCCGTTTCGTCGGCACTATCAGCCTGGAAAGCCAGATACCCGGCACCAACCGAATCGCCTACCTTGGTCTGGTCACGGTCCATACCGACAAACGGCACCTTTTCCAGCGCCATTTCGCGAGCTATCTGACTGCCTACCCGGCCGAGGCCGCAGACAATATAATGGTCTTTCAGTTTGTTGACTTTAGCGTGCAAGCGTCGTTTCCGTACATTATCACCTACCCCAATCATATATTCGGCAAACCACTTAAGCAAATATCCTAGCAATATGTAGCTGCCGACGGCCAGCGCGATGGTAATAATCCGGCTAGCCAGATCGGTGGCGTCAATATGATCATAGTGAGTCAATAGCAGCAGCAGGGCTTCATAGAGAGCGTTGCCGAAAGAGATATGCTGAAATTGCATAAAGCCGACCGAACCGACAATTAGCAGGCCGATCGCCGCTAACAAGATTCTCCACGGCGTCTGGTTGGTGCTCACGTTCTTATTATATACTGCTTATGGTCGCGGCGGAAATACTGTATGGTAAGGTTAACATATGAGTAATCTCCATATCGCCGTGCTGGCTGGCACTACCCGTCCACAACGCCAGTCGATTCACGCGGCCAAACTGGTGTATGAAGCTGGCCAGACCATCTCGGGAATCGAAGTCAGGTTTGTTGACCCCGTAGATTATAATTTCCCCGGCGATGGCAACGATCCGGAAGGTAAGGACCCTCGCTACACCGAATTAACCGCCTGGGCCGACGGTTTTTTTATCGTCACCCCGGAGTATAACCACAGCTTTCCGGGCTCACTCAAGCGTATGCTCGACAGTGAATTGCAAAACTACGTCCATAAACCGGTCGCCTTTGCGGGTGCCAGCAGTGGCCACTGGGGTGGGATACGAGCAATAGAGTCTCTAGTCAATACCGTTCGCGAGATGGGCTTGGTCGCCACCTTTACCGATGTGCAATTCCCGGCCGTGCAAGACTTATTTGAGAACGGCGAGCTTAAAGCCGAGCATCGCGACCGCTACGATAAAATCATCCGCGCTGCTTACGCCGAACTGATTTGGATGGCCACTGCCCTCAAGTGGGGCCGGGATAACCCCAAGGCGTAGACGAAACTGGTCTTAGCGCTTACTAAACTGCGGGGCTTTGCGGGCGCGCTTAAGACCTGGCTTCTTGCGCTCTTTTTCGCGCGGGTCGCGGGTCAGGTAACCGGCCTTTTTTAGGGTCGGGTGTAGCTCTTCGTTCATTACTTTTAAGGCCCGGGCAATCGCCAGACGAGCGGCGTCGGCCTGGCCGCGCTTACCACCACCACTAGCCTTGAGGGTTATCCGCAGCTTCTTGTCCTGTCCGGCCAAAATGATCGGCTGCGCCAACAGCTGGGTTAGGGCTTCATTGTTAAAGTAGTCCTCGGCCGTCTTGTCGCCCACCATAATCTCGCCGCCACCTTTGTACAGCCGTGCCGTCACGATAGCCTGTTTACGCCGCCCTAAAC
>DATKHK010000112.1:0-2774 GCA_035510255.1 Saccharimonadales bacterium (SeqCode)
CTGGATTTCGGTAAAATCATGCTCCTGCAAAAACTCGCGGATGTAGCGGTTGAGCTGGGCACGCAGCTTGAAGATGAGCTGCTCGTTGGGGTTACGCAGGTTGTAGGCGCGGTTATCGAACAGGGTGTCAAAGTTTTCCGATTTGTGGTCGATCGGCTTATCGATCTCAATCGGCGTCGGTGTAGAGACCGGGAGCACCACGGTGAGAGTGGGGTCGTGCAGCTCAACGCCGCCGGCCGCCCGCGGTTCGGCCACCACCGTGCCGCTGACTGCCAGCACTGTGCCATTCAACAGCCCCTGTAGCTTGGCTTGCTCAGCCTCATCGGTAATTACAATTTGAGTCAAACCGCCACGGTCGCGCAGCACCACAAACATAATGCCACCCAGCAGCCGCTTTTTATGCAGCCAGCCTTGAAGCTGGACGCTCTTGCCAATATGGGTGGGTAGGTCGCGGGCGAGCAGACGTTTCATAGGAGATATTGTACTGTAATCGAGCCGGTTCGTACATTCTGGTACAATATAATCATGGTTCGTATTGCACGAGTTTTTATTGTTTTAGGCCTACTAGCGGCACCGCTGGTGGTGCGGGCTGACCCCGCGGTGACCACTGCCCCGGCGATTGCCGGCTCTTCCAGCTCGCTACAGTCTACCGGCCAGTCCGGGGAGAGCGGCCAGACCTCAACCCTGCTGCAGCCGGCCGGTACCAGTAGCAGTGCCTTGCAGTCGGCGCAGGCCAGCGCCAGCAGCGTGGCCCAATCCGGCACCCAGGACATCCAGCAAAGCGGCAGCAGTGACCAAGATAAGCTGCTAGTAGAGAGCGAGGGTGACATCCCCCAGGTGCTTAATAGCAGCTCAAGCTACTCTTGGCTGGGCTATGTGCTGCTGGTCCTAATCGCCACCACGCTTGGTACCGAGGCGGCTAGCTTGCTCCAGCGCCGCTTCGCCTAATTGGTTCATCTTCCAACCGGCTTACCCAATCTGTTGGTAAACCGTCTAAGTTAGCTGTGGATAGGTAATAGTTACCCACAGCCAGCCAATTGTGCTTACGCTTCCACAGTGCTTTAATAGAAGATGATGAACTGTCAGCACTGTGGTTCTAGTGACCTCGTCGTAATCCAAGGGCAGAACTACTGCCTCAACTGCGGCTATGCGGTGAACCCGGTTGATATGCCGATTGCGGCCACGGCAGATCTGCCCGACGCGCCGCCACCCACCAGCCCGGCGCTCTTAAGTGAAAAGCCGGCTAAGTTGCCGAAACGGCGCGTCGCCAAAGCTAAAGGCTCTAAACGGCCAAAAACCACCGCTAAAGCCGCGGCCAAACGCGGGCGGGCGGCGGTAGTGGCTAGCAGCAGTAATGTCGGGCAGGCTCCGGAACCGAGCGCTGCCGCCCTAGCCGCTGGGCGCGCTCAGCCCGGTGCGCCTAAGGCGCTGGGCTTGCATCGCCGCATGCCAGCCAGTATTCCGGCCCGGCGGGCCCATCCCTTGCGCTTTTCCTTAAGCGTGGCCGCAATCCTGGGGGTGTTGGTGGGCGGACTGGTTAGCCTCTCGCTGTGGCTGCAGTTCGATAGCGATATTGTGATCTACCTGGTGCTGGCCGGTGTCGTGACGGTGGCGGTAATGAGTATGCTGGCCCAGTCGGCGCTGATGTATGGCATCGCCCGCATCCAAGATGGCCGCCCGGCTCCCCATCTTTATTGGTGGGCGGCGGCGCGCAGCGGCTTTATGGACGTTCTCAACCTCAATGTCAGCGTCTTAATCGGCCTAGCGGTGATTGTGGTGGCCGGTGTGGCGAGCTGGCACTTTAGCACAACTACCACCGCCTACAGCCCGCTGGTGCGGCTGGTGATGTTTGCGATCATTAATCTTGTGCTGGCCTGGGCGTTTTTGGGTATGTATGTAACGCGGCGGGTGGCGCTGCCGGCGATTATAGTCGGCGGCGTAACCGCCAGCGAGGGGTTTAAAGTGGGCTGGCGGCTGTACTGGCGCAGCGGCGGCCATCTGCTGATTACCGGGCTGGAGGCGGCGCTAGGCCGATTGCTGGCGGTAATTGTGCTGGCCACCGGCGTATACGCCCTGGCCTACCGGGTTGCTTCACCGACCCAAACCGAGGTGGTCATCGGTACAGGAGTGGCGGTGGCTCTGGGGGTATTGCTACTCACCATGGTGCTACTAGAATGGGAGGCGCGGATCTGGCTGCGCCAGTACCGCCACCTGGTAACCCTGTTTGGGCCGGCCGAACGGGTGCGCTTACTCACCGGCCGCATCCAATCCCGATCCTAAGCCGCAGCGATTCCGGTTTGACATCTTCGTTTAATACATCTATCTTAACCATAAGCGTTATCCAAAACCCCCTATGAGCCTATTTAAACGATCCAATGACGGCATTCCTTCTGGAACTAAATCAGTAGTTGGCCGTAGCCCCATATGGTCCAACCCTACATTCAGCCTCCGCCAGTATGGCCTGATTGCCGGCGGTTTACTGGTCCTAGCCGGTGGGGTGATCCTGTTGGCTGCTACCGCTTCTCCTAGCGCCAGCTTGACCGCCGATAATGGCACCCTAACCACCGGGGCATCCATCCAATCCAGTACCACTGCCAGTGATGGGAAGGGGTATGTGGAGTTTGGGGGGAGTGGCAGCACAACGTACTATGTCAGCCCTAACGGTTCAAATTCCAACAACGGTACTTCAGCTTCAAGCCCTTGGCAAACGGTTTCCAAGGTTAACAGTTTCTGTCCAAAGCCGGGAGACATTGTGTTGTTTCAAGGAGGTCAGG
>DATKHK010000113.1:0-5342 GCA_035510255.1 Saccharimonadales bacterium (SeqCode)
CTTATAATACCATCTGAGTGATGTACCGGACAGTCTCCTCAGCCGAAAATCGCTCGGGAATAATATACTCGAATTCGTGGCCCGATTTATGCGCCGACGGATACCACTCCTTCATATCAGCCTCATTGAACTTGTGCCCCGGTGTGCGCCGGATAGCATGGCGCCGAATGGTCTCGTCGAAGCTAATATCAAAATAGAAGATGTAATTCTCCTTTGGATGGCGCTTAAACAGCTCTTCCAGCACCTCGCCGTACGAGCCGATATTCAAGATGCCCTCTAGAATCACGTCGTAGCCGTCGCTTAGGGCCGTAAGGGCGTTATCCCGAATCATTTTGTGAATGGTATCGGAGTTCGGCTTACTGCCACCACCGGCTGGATTGAACATAAAACGATAGTGATCCTGCTCAATTAAGGCGGTTTTTGGCTGTGAGTTTTCGAACAGCTTTTTAGCTACCGTGCTTTTGCCCGCTCCCGATGGGCCACGCAGAATGATGAGTTTTGGAGTAGGCATAAGTACAATGACTGGGCTATATTATATCTCGTTCTTGTGACGTAAGCGCTGATGGGCCATATATCCAGTAGTAAGCGATGCGCCAAGCCCTATGAGCCCGGTAACTATTATGAATAGCACGCCAAGAATCGGTATGAGAGTAATCAGCATGTAGACAGCCGCTACGACTAGAAGAGCAACAAATTTGTTTATATTGGAAACGCGTGCCGAAAACAGCTCCCGCAACGCAATGATTACCCATACCGGGGCAAGTAAGATAGCGACGGCATATAGCGCCCAGAGCGATAGCGCCAGCGGAATACCAATCACGGTTATCATTAGGATAATGCCCACAATCGGCGTGGCAATCGCCGCTACAATGCCCCATCCCAGTGATCGCCACGGCTGTTCGCGAATAGATTTGGCAACAGATTGAGCATGGCGTGGCAGCCACCAGTAAAGTAGCGCCGCCAGAATATAGGTCACTACCAGCCAGTACAATGCCGCGAACAGTGCTCCGGCGAACCCCCAGGACCTAGCATGATGCCGAGAAGGTGGGATACGATGCGTCACGGTGCCGGCTACCGTTCCGCTACCAATCGTTGCAACCCGATTACTCCAGTAAACCACCGAACCTCCGACATGTGCGTCAGATCCGATAGTCAACTGACCAGCCGCGGCATTTATGTCGCCATGGACATTACTCGAATCCTGCAAGCTACCGCTCGCCGCCGCAACGCTACCCTCAATGGTGGCGTTATGGGTCAACTCAACATTGCCACCGGCAGCAGAGACATTTTTGGCAATACGACCATCGATGAGAATGTTGCCGCCAGCTACTCGGACATTACCGTTAACGGTGCCGTCAACAGTAACCGACCCTCCCGCCGCTAGCACGTCACCATTGACTGTACCGTCAACAATAACCTGGCTGCCGGCCGCGTAGACATCGCCGTTGACCGTGCCATCAATTTCAACAATTGAGCCAGCCTCAAAGTAATCATGGCTGACGGTTTGGTTTTGGGGCAATATTACAGTTCGGTTTGTATGATCCGCGAGCGCTGGCGATGCGATCGCGAACAAACCTACACCAGCCATTATTGCTGCAATGCTATAGCGCCAACGACTTCGGTGAGTCTTGTGCAACATGACAATTCTCCTAATGAGGTAATTGTATTCCTACCCGAAGGCTAATACTAGGGCAAGCAAGGCGGCTTGGCCCGTGATTACATCTTTAAAAAAGCCAGTAGCTTGTAGATAAGGAGGGCTGGCCAGACCAAGGCTTTAAGAAAACCGAGCACCCCCATTCCGAAGGTTGCCGCGTGCTGGATGTAGTAGACCAGCGCGCCAATAAATCCTAACCCATACACCGCGCTTGATGATCCACCCTTCATACGTAAGTGTTTATTACTCATCTTGTTTTAATTAATACTCCAGTTATGGCTTCAGTATAGCAAAGGGATTGGATCAGTTTTAAGCATAAGGGTAATAGCTGGGGCTATGGTCCGTTATTCGGACTTTCTAAGCTTTCTTACCCTCGAGTACCCAACGAACTGAAGGGCTTATTGGCTTATCCGTGCGGTGAATACAGCCCACCCAACAACAGGGTCGGCGCATTCCCTCTTTTAGTTCCGAGACTACTCGCTTGACGTGGTCCGCCCGGGTTTCCGCTTTTTTGGGCGAAATCGTCCAGCAAATCCATTCATTGCGGGCTAGTGGGGTAATATCTTCCCAAAGCGCCAGCGCCTCCTTGTCTGCCGCCAGGGCCTTTCTAAGATCCGCTGGAAATCGGTGTACTACACCCTCGGAAATTTGTTTCGTGGTCATAGATTTATTTTACCAAAACGGTCAGCGATCCGCCCAGAACATCCTCGGCGGCTCTCATCTGAAGAACCTTAAATAGAAGGCTCCGAGCACCAGTACGATGCCGACGTTGGCCATCAACCGTTCCCAGAAATGATGCCTAAAGAACAATACGTCTACACTTACGACAATGGCTACTAATACCAATACGCAAAGCAAGATCGACACGTTTTTACTCATATTTTACTATCTGCTGGGAGGCAGTTTTGTCTTCCATTCTTGAGGAGCTTTTCATGCCTGCATTATATCAAATGAAGAGCATAAACTCGCTGCTATCTAGGCGCTGATTCCTGCTTGCTAACCCAGGACATGATGGCTCGAGTGTGGAAAATGACTGTCCCGTCAGCAAGCTTAAGTACGGGAAGTTTTTTGTCTCCCGTTGCAACTCGCAGTTCTTTGCGTGACCCCTTGCGCAGAAACGGGATGGGAGCACCGTGCCCAGCAATAACTTTATCGTATTTGATCCCAGCAGATTTAAGGGCTTTTTGGACACGGGCGCAGGGATGCCCTGGGGGACCGCCCGCATCAGCGTGGCAAACATATAGGGTGGGGTTCTTTACCATCTAGCGTTAGTAGTCTGCAATGACAAGCTTCTTCATTTTCATCATCTTCGCAAAGGCTCCTGGACGCTTAAGAAGCTCATCCACATTCTTTGGCACTATTTGCCAGCTTAGGCCATATTTATCTTTTAACCAGCCACATTGCTCGGATTCAGGAACCGCCGAAAGCTTCTCCCAGTAGTAGTCGATTTCTTCCTGATCTTCGCAGGCAACTGCAAACGAGACTGCTTCATTAAATTTAAACTGTGGGCCAGCATTAATCGCCAGGAAGGGATTACCTCTGAGCTCAAACTCAACAGTCAGTACCTTACCAGCCATATTAGATTGGAAATCCGCTAAGCCCTCTTCTTTTGAGTTGGGATAGTTCATGGTCGCGATAATCTTGCTATCAGGGAAGACTGAAACGTAAAAATCAACCCCCTCCTTGGCGTTGTCGTCAAACCATAGATTTGGCGTAATGTTTTTAGCCATATATTTACCCTCTTAGCCTCAATTACCCCTCATTATACAGCGGTTAAACCTCTACATTAATAAGAATCTATTTCATTTTCATTAATATATGCAATGGCTGGGGCTGGTCGACAAACTCCGAATAATTGCCTAAATTGAAAGCCCCCGTTATCGTAGGGGACCCGGCTTAATGCCGACGCAGAACCGGTTTGCATTGGTCCTGATTTAGTAGGTTTTAGAGGTCGCGACCTTCTGCGCGCTTCTTGGCGTACTTCGCAAAATCCACATCTTGGAGTGCTCCCCGTCGAGACCGAGGGTCGTACACATAGTGGTAGATGCTCTGCGGATCGGACTCATCGCCAAGATCCTCTAGGGCTCTGAGAAACAGATCCATGCTGCCGTGCCGTCTGGAGCCACCGAACAGAACATGGAACTTGACCTTCCGGGTAGCCGCAAGGTGATTATCTATGAACGTAAATTCAACAACCTCCTTACGGCCATGCTCACCAGGGTGGTTAGCCCCGATTACAAGATCCCACTGTCCAGGTCCATTAACTATGTTCGTGTACATGCTGGTTTACCAGCCTTTCGGGTACATGCCATCTGGAGAAGGATGGCCCTTCCTTATTCTGTCAGTGGTGTATACCAGCAGAACGACCTTTCCATACCGGAGAAGGAATTGTGTATTATTATAGCATAAATAATTAAATAAGTCCATGGCTGGGGCGGTAGGATTCGAACCTACGATCTCTAGAGCCAGAATCTAGCGCCTTACCACTTGGCCACGCCCCATTGATACTGGATTAACGGAGCAATGGTATCAAACTGGGGCTATTTCTTCAAGAAGCTCAGGCTTCGAAGTGGGCGCTGACAGCCTTCCAATCAACGACGTTCCACCACGCGTCGATGTAATCTGGGCGCTTGTTTTGATACTTCAAGTAGTAAGCGTGCTCCCAGACGTCGAGACCGAGAATGGGTGTATGGCCCTCGCTGGACGGGTTGTCCTGGTTGGCCGTCGAGCAGATATGAAGACCGTCCTCGTCCTTACATAGCCAAGCCCAGCCGCTACCAAAGCGGGCAATAGCTACCCCTTTGAACTTAGCTTTAAACTCGTCCAAACTGCCGAACGTAGCGGTGATTTTAGCTGCCAGCTCGCCACTCGGCTCCCCACCGCCCTCCGGCGACATGATTTTCCAGAAAAAGCTGTGGTTGGCGTGGCCGCCGCCATTGTTGCGCACCGCCACCCGGGCAGCTTCCGGCACTTCATCTAGCTGCCGCAATAGTTCATTAACATCTAATGAAAGCAGGTCGTCATGCCCTTTCAGCGCATCATTCAACTTTTGCACATAGGCGCCATGATGCTTGTCATGATGAATCTCCATGGTCCTGGCATCGATGTGCGGCTCCAGCGCATCAAACGCGTACGGCAGATCTGGCAGGGTAAACATACGGCACCTCCTCTTTTGGTTCATTGTACAGGCCCGCGGCCGGGGCTTAAAGCATTGGCGTTTTGGAGGCAAAATCGTACACTATATATATGAGTGGGAAACGATGAGTGTAGCGATCGACGGCCTGCGCCGGGACCTCGGGCAACTGGATCTGCGGGAGGCCGCGCCATCTGTTCTGCCGCCGTGGCCAGCTAAGAAGAAGTATGTGGCGGCCGGGGGGATTGTGGTCGACTACCCAGCCGATTTGACGATGCACCGAGTGGCCCATGGGGTGGCAGCTCAAGCCTCCAGTTTGCCCCTACCCGCCCAACCGTTGCAGCGGCCACTAAACTGGCGGCGCTGGTTGATGATTAGCCTCGGTGCCGCCGCGCTGCTGGTGAGCGGCTGGGGCGCCACGCACCTTGCGCGGTCAGCGAATCTTCTGGCAGCTCATGCAGCCGTGGCCACCCCTACCACCTCTGCGGCCAAAACCACCGCTAAGCCGGCCCCGGCCGCCTCCCCCACCGCCCAGCAGCTGCAAGCGGTGGTCAA
>DATKHK010000114.1:0-3540 GCA_035510255.1 Saccharimonadales bacterium (SeqCode)
ATAAATCGGCGAGTAGCTGATTTCGGTCCACAGGGTGCGGCCATTTTTGTTCTGCAGCAACTGCTGCCGCTTAGTCACGACCTCACCATCGCTGAGTACACGGCGAATTGGTGACAGCGAGGCCAAGTTAACCCCCTCCGCCGAAACCGCCGCTACCACCTCGGTAAATGGCCGGCCCATCGCCTCATGATCGCCCACGCCAGTGAGCTTACTAGCCGCCGGATTAAAGCCAACCACCCGGCCGGCCTTATCAAAGATAATGATACCCTCTTCGGCAAAACGAAAGACCGCCTCCCAGCGCTCCCGACGGGCGTTAACCTCGTTGTAAAGCTCGGCGTTCTCAATGATCACCGCCAGCCGCGTACTCACTAGGCGCATCAGTTTAATATCGTGGTTATCGTAGGGCCGTTCGCGATGGCTGGCAACCAGCACACCGATCGTCTTGGAGTGATAGGTGATCGGAACGGCCAGTACGTTGTGAGGGGTGTCGGTGTCGGTTTTTTTGGCATTATGGGGTTTACGGCGCACATAGGCGGCGGCTATCGGATCGTCGGCACCCACCCGCACCACCGGCTCATGTTCATTAAACTCTGCGGTAGTAGCCACTCGCTTCAAATGCTGCACATCTGGTTGGTAAAGATAGATGCTGGCATGCGAGGAGTCGAGCAACGAGCAGGTTGTCTCTAGATATTTTTGATAGATCTGGGTGAAGCGAAACCCAACAAACCCACTCAGCTCAGCTAAGCTGGTAAGCTCCCGTGAGTGCCGGCTGGCCAGCCGGGCCATCTGGTTAGCCTCAATCGTTTTTTGCACCAACGGCGTAACGTCGCGCGAAGTGATGATAATACCGACCTCCCCATCCGGACGTTTCATGCGCGCCGCCACTAATTGCAGATGCTGCAAGCGCTCACCAAAACTGGCTTCGGCATAAAAGGTAATCTCGCGGCCCCGCTGAGCCCACTTAATAATATCGGCCGGGTCCATGTCGAGTAGCAGCTGCTCGCTGAGTGGCGATCCACCCAGCGCTTCAACCAAGCTGTGGCCAAGCAGAGCCTGGTTAAGCTCAGCCGGTAGCGACTTAACGTCCTCGACCACACCATGACTATCTAGGATGATCAAGCCAATACTCTGGCTCTCCTGAATAATCCGCAGCTTTTGCTGATCCTCGTGTACCGGCGTTTGGTCACGCAGGCTAACCGCCATGCCGGTAATGGCGTTGGCCTCTCGGTATGGCGCGCAAATTGCCTCGACAATAGTCGCCATCCCGTCGCGGTCCGCCCGAATAAGCAGCCGGGTGGTGTCACCGCCTAAGGCGCTAGCCAGCGCCCGGTCGATATCGGCCGGCTCACCGGCCGCGTCCTCGCCTTCTGGCTGCAACGCTTGCACCACCTGACGCAAGCGTTGCCCATCAATGGTCTGGGCAAGACCCAGCAACTGCAAAACAGCTTGGTTGCAGTACCGTACGCGCCCATCACTATCCACCGCGATAAGACCATCCGGCAGGCTGTCACAAACCTGGTCAAAATCGAGGGCAAAGCTGGGAGCACGAGGAGCGGCGGCGGTATGATGAAACTTAGGTTCGTTTGATGCCAAAAAAAATCCGCAAGTTAGTCCTACTACTGTCTAGTACGGTAGCACGCCGACAGAAAGCTACTCAAGCATAAGCTCATCGGTTCAGAACGCGGAATTTAGGGCTTTACTGAGAAATTTTAGCGGTGTTTAAGATCGTTTGAAACTCACTCAAGTAATCCATTGTGTCGGTCGTCAGAACCATGACCTGGTTGCGATCCTGGAAGGTCACCGCCACGCCGGTGTGACGGTCATTATCGATAGCACCCTGATACCAGGTCGCCGGAATGCCAGCCACGGTAGCCGCCCGGCTGGTGAGCGTCTTATTTTGAAGGTTAGTGGTGTAGTTAGTATTAACGTCAACTAGGCTGGCGTTTTCTAGCTTCAGCTCGAACTCGTGAGTGTTAATGGCGTTTTCGCCCTCATCATTAACAACGATGCCCGGATCGGCTATGACTTCGAGCGCAGTGCCAGAGCTGACATTCTTAGCCACGTAAATACTCCAGCCTTTAGGAATTTGCAGCTGAAAACCACCATAGACCGGATCAGCGGTATAGGTTTGGTATGGCACCTCGGTAGCTTTGGTGTTGGCAACAGTATCAATGTGCTGCTGTTTGGTTGCGGCGGCGGCAGCAGCCTTGGCGTTCAGCTGACTCAGATGATTCTGAGTACTGGTATTGTCGTTATAGGCCAAAATGGCCAGCACGCCAAACAGCACGACCCCAAACCCCAAAAAGAGAGTGAGTACCAGATGAAGATTGATTTCGCCGCGCTGTCTCATACTGGTTATGGTTATATCACAGATAGCCGCCGACTTGCAAGAGCCAGTGGTTACCTAAGTGTGGTGCGGATAGCGATACACAAAGGTGTTATGGGTGGTTTTAATGGGCTTACGGGGCAGCTTGAATACGTAGCTCACCACGATCGTGGACGTGGTAACCTCGGCGGTGAGCTTGCGATCGAGGCGCTGCATGTAACGATCCAGCAAAAAGGTGTAAATAACATCGGCCGGCGGCAGCGTCACCCGCCACATATCGGCCCAACGAATCGTGACCAGCCGCCGGTAGCGCCAGGTAACCAACTTCGACCAAACCACCAGCAGCGGATTAATTTCATACCCAATGGCGGTTGCCCCCCGCTTAGCGGCGGCGAGCAGTAACCGGCCATCTCCCGAGCCCAAATCAATAATGGTTTGGCCGGGCTGCAGCTGGGCAAGATCAAGCGCCGTTAGGGCGTCACGGCGAAAAACCGGTAGGAAGGGAGCACCCAACAACGCGCCCAGCCCAAAACACCCCACTAAAATACCGGCAACCCACCAGGCAAGCAGCATCCTAGAACAGTGTGGGGCCGTCGTCTGGCGACAGGTTGTCCGGCGCCTCGGCCGGCTCCGCTACCTCGGTCGGAGGCGCGTCGAACTTAGCTTTAATTTTTTCAACCCGATTTTCGATCTTACCCAGCTCTTGCTTGAGCTCATCGGCCAGCTGCATGCCGCGCTCGAACTTAGCCAGGGCGGCATTTAGATCAACCTCTTCCGATTCAAACCATCGGGTGATGGCCTCCAGCTCGGTGAGCTTGGTCCCGAAATCGGGATCTGACTTGGTTGGCTCTGATTTAGCTGCGCTCATGATTGCTCGTTTTATCCACCGTTACCTCTAGCGTTCCTGCGGCCAATTGTACCATGAGCTCAGCGCCCACCGGAACTTGGGTGGGCAGCGTCACCACCTGGTTGCCCTGCCGCACGATGGCGTAGCCGCGCTGCAGGGTGGCAGCCGGGTCAAAGCTAGCCATCAGCCGGGTTAATCCCGCTAACCGCTGGCGCTGTGCCTGAACCGCCTGTCGCTGGCCGATAACCAGCCGGGCCTCAAGAGCCTCGAGGCGCAGGCGTGGCAGCCGCACAAAGCGCTCCAAAACCGCCAGATAGCGGCCAATGAGCTGCTGTTGGTCGTTGATGGCGGTGCGGACAGCCGTTTG
>DATKHK010000115.1:0-4029 GCA_035510255.1 Saccharimonadales bacterium (SeqCode)
CCCCATTCGGATATCCCCGGATCAAAGCTTGATTGGCAGCTCACCGAGGCTTTTCGCAGCCTTCTACGTCCTTCGTCGGCTCTTTACGTCAAGGCATCCTTCATGTGCTCTTGAGTAACTTTTTTACGAGATTGGTTTGACTAGCGATTTGTGGTTACAACAATACGTAACAACCAAAATCGCTAATTGCATTACCCTAAAACGATATATTGCAGATATATCGTTAAAGTTATTCGATTTTCAAAAAACAACTCCGCTTCTGCGCTAGGCTTGGCGGAGCTCACATTCAAACAGGCAATTCGGTCAGTATCTGCTAAGCTGCAGCTCCCTTCATACTGGCGGATTGTCTACACATATGTGTGCTCCGATAAAAAGTCTGTAGTAAGACTACCAAATAAGGAGTAGGGTGTAAAGGCTTTTGGGTTTTAAAGCCTCTACCACGCAAAGTAAGCCGCGAGCGGCTCCCAAAAGAGCTGCTGCCATCCGAGCTCAATGGCCGCTACCAGCTCACTTGGAACATCGCTAATTTCGAACTCAACCGTCGTTCCGTCAGATGACTGCTGCAATTCCAGCACCACCGTAGCGTAGTGATCCTCGGGCCAGCCTGGCATAGCAGCCCGCCACTGCATCATGATTAGCCGGTCTTCGACTAGCTGGGTGAAGCGGCCAATCAGCTCATTATTGTAGGCACTGTAGCGGCCGCCAACATGCGGATAGATGGCGGCCGCTGCACCGGTAACCTCGGCATGCTCGCTGGAATCGAGAAAAGCCGCATAAAAGGCATGGGCCGGGCAATCGAATACCACGGTCTGGCGAATCGTCTCCATGCTTGTAAGTATACAAAAAGGCCGACTCTAGTTCGGCCTTTTGTTGTATTTCTAGCAGCGTTTTACTAGAGAGGAGAACCTTCGGAGTCAGCTGCCTGGCCTGGCTCGGCCGGCGACTCGGGAGCCGATACTGGCTCCGGCGTCGGGTTAATCGGCGCGGCTGATTCGTCACTCGAATCCGGGGCTGCCGGTTCAGCAGGTGCTGCTGGCTCGTCCGTCGCCGGCTCAACCACTACCGACGGTTGTGTTTGTTCTTCCTGTCCTTGATCCTGCGCTGGATCACCCTGTGTCTGATCATCGTCAGCCATTGCTGCCTCCTTTCGGCATATTAGTGTGCCCCTATTATTTCACGTCGGCTAAGCCAACCACAATATTGACATTTATCAAGCAAGTAGACTAGCTATTACGATGGTAGTTAGGAGCTTCATTGGTAACGTTGATATCGTGAGGATGCCCCTCAATCAAGCCACCGGTAGTAATACGGATGAATTTGGCTGATGTTTGGAGGTCGGTAATCGTCGGCGTGCCGCAGTAGCCCATCCCGCTGCGCAGCCCGCCACAAAGCTGATAAATGGTAGCCGCCAGCGGGCCGCGGTAAGGAACCTGGCCCTCAATCCCCTCCGGCACCAACTTATTCGTATCTTTAACATCACCCTGAAAATAACGCTCACGGCCGCCGGGCTGGGCCATAGCTCCCAAGCTCCCCATGCCGCGGTAGGTTTTATAAGAACGGCCCTGATAGAGCACCAGCTCACCGGGTGCTTCGTCGGTGCCGGCAAACAGTCCGCCGACCATCACGGTGCTGGCACCGGCAGCCAGCGCCTTGGTGATATCGCCGCTGTATTTGATGCCGCCATCGGCAATTACCGGAACATCATGCTCTTTGGCGGCCCGTACCGCCTCCTGGACGGCCGTCAGCTGTGGCATACCGATACCGGTTACCACTCGGGTGGTGCAGATGGAACCCGGTCCGATCCCCACCTTAATGCCGTCGGCGCCGGCAGCGATTAGCGCCTTGGCTCCCTCGTAGGTAGCGACGTTGCCGCCGATCACTTCAACCGAATCGCCAAACTGCTTTTTAAAGGCCCGCACCGTATCGAGCACGCCCTTGGAGTGGCCATGGGCACTATCGACAAACAGGGCGTCAACACCGGCCGCGACCACGGCTTTGGCCCGCGCCATCCCGGTCGCACCGGTATCCACCGCCGCGCCGACCAGCAGGCGGCCCAAGTTGTCTTTAACGGCCTGCGGAAAATCCTGTTGCTTGGTGATATCCTTATAGGTCATCAGGCCGCGCAGGTCGCCGGCCGGGTTGATAACCGGCAGCTTTTCAATGCGCCGCTCTTGAAAAATCTGGCGGGCCTGGCTAAGCGTGGTGCCTTCGACGGCAGTTGTCAGCGGCATCGGCGTCATGCAGGCTTTGACGGTGCGAGTATCGTCATCGACAAATCGCAGGTCGCGGCTGGTAATAATACCAATTAGTCGGCCGCCCTGCTTGCCACCAGCCGTGACCGGCGCACCGGAAATGCCGGCAGCCCGCATCAGTTTACGCACCTCGCCAATGGTAGCGGTTGGCGCCACCACAATCGGGTTGGTAATCAGGCCGGCTTCACTCTTTTTGACCTTCTCCACCTCGGCCGCCTGACGCTCTACCGACAGGTTTTTGTGGATCACCCCTAAGCCGCCGTGCTGGGCCATGGCAATGGCGGTGCGGCTTTCGGTAACGGTGTCCATGGCGGCCGAAAGCAACGGCGCCTGCAGCACCAGCCGCTTGGTCAAGCGGGTCTTTAAATTGACCTCGGTCGGCAGCACCTCGGAGTAACCGGGCACCAGCAAGACGTCATCAAAGGTTAGGGCTTCCGGCAGTCCCTGAGTAGCTGCATAGTTATGGCTGGTTTCGCTCATATCACTCCGTTTAAGGTTATTATGGCATACGGACAGTGATGATTAAAGAACCTGGGCGGCTTAGCGGTGGCCGGTAGTTATGGTAAGCGTTATTGCCAGTATGAGCGAATTTTGCTTAAATTAGGTGCGTTGCGTATGCGCAACGCGGAGTCGTACGGGCGATTAGCTCAGCTGGTTAGAGCGCGTCACTGATAATGACGAGGTCCCAGGTTCAAGTCCTGGATCGCCCACCATTCCGCATTTATACCTTCGCCGCCGCAGCGTGTCACTTTGGGGGATGTAGCTCAGTTGGCTAGAGCACCTGCTTTGCAAGCAGGGGGTCCGGGGTTCGAATCCCCGCATCTCCACCAGTAATTATTTGCTATAATGCGGTTATGTTCATCCAGCATTTTTTTGTGGGCTTGATGGCGGTTGCGCTCGGTGTGGTGTCACTCAAGTATAACTACCAGCTGACTGGCTTCACCGGTCATATCGGTTTTGTTGAGAAATATCTGGGCTACGGCTCAACCTACGTATTCCTAAAAATGCTCTCGGTGGTACTCTGCATTGGCGGGTTTATGTATATGTTCGGACTGCTCGATCCGGTCTTTCATTTACTGGTATCTCCGCTAACCGCGCTGTTTCATCCGGCCGGCGGAAGCTCTGCAAGCGGAAACTAGCCCATGGATATTCAAGAGGTCCTGTCGTTTTGCGAGCTGCTGGTCCAGTTTGGCGAGGTTGACCGCCGGCTACTGCTGCCCTCCGGTACCCGCGATGAAAATGACGCGGAACACAGCTATACGCTGGCCATGACCGCTTGGTATATTATTACGAAAGCCAAGCTGCCCCTCGATGTCAACCGGGCGCTTAAGTACGCTTTGGCGCATGACCTGATCGAAACCTATGCCGGTGACACCTTTATATATGATAAGGCCCGCACCTCCGACAAGGCTCACCGCGAACATCTGGCGGCCGAGATCCTGCAACGCAACTATCCGGATTTTGAGGAGCTGCACCAGCTAATTCAGCGCTATGAGCAGCGGAGTGATGATGAGGCGCGCTTCATCTACGCGCTGGATAAGGTAATTCCGGTATTAATTATTTACTTGGGTGGCGGCAAGTCCTGGCAGCGCGATAAGATCACGTTGGAGATGCTGCGCCGCCACAAGCAGGCCAAGGTGGCTGAATCAGCTACCGTTGCCAACCTGTGGGAGCAGTTGTTGGCTTTGCTAGAGAAGCAGCCCGAACTGTTTGGTTCGACTGCGGCTACCCGTAACCAGCGGTAGGCAGTTGGCGCCCACTCACTTATAATTACGAC
>DATKHK010000116.1:0-12605 GCA_035510255.1 Saccharimonadales bacterium (SeqCode)
AATCTGGGCCACTAGCGCATAGACATCCTTAGCAAACTGACTAACCTGGCGCTCTGCGGTCATAGCGGGCCGGACTTAGAGGCTACTGCGCGCGGCACGGTCAGCCACCTCTAGCTTGATCTTGGCAGCAAACTTGTCGAACGGCAGCTTCGGTTCACTCTGGCCCAGGTCGCTACGGATACGCGGGCTAACCTCTGTGCCAGCCGCCTCCTTTTCGCCGACCACGATCGTGTAGGGTACCTTGGCCAGGCTAGCCGCCCGAATTTTTTTACCAACCGACTCAGCCGAATCATCAAGCTCCACCCGAATATCGGCATCCTTTAGAACAGTCCGCATCTCCCGCGCCCGAGCCAGCACGGCTTCATCGTCATTGACGGTCGCCAGCCGTACCTGTTCTGGTGCCAGCCACAGCGGAAAGTTACCGGCGTAATGCTCAATCAGCAGCATAATAAAGCGCTCAAACGAGCCAAGGATTGCCCGGTGAATCATCACCGGCGGCTTTTCGGTGCCATCTTTATCCTGATAGGTTAAGCCGAAGCGCTTGGGCATGGCAAAATCCAGCTGCACGGTGGCTAGTTGGGTCTGGCGCCCCAAAGCGTCCTTAAACATAAAATCAATTTTGGGTCCATAGAGGGCGGCTTCGCCTTCCATTGGCTTAGCCTCCAGATTATGCTTTTTGCAAACCTCAGCCAGCATTTGCTCGGCAGCATCCCAGTCGCTGGCTTCTCCAATGTAAGCATCAGGTGTGCTTGGGTCGCGCAATGATAGTGAAACCCAGTGGTCATCCCACAGTCCAAGAGCCTGGTAAAACTCGGTGATAATCTCCACCAGCGTCCCAGCTTCCTGTTCAATCTGGTCAACCCGGCAAAAAATGTGGCCGTCATCGACGGTAAATCCCCGGGTACGCTGCAGGCCGCCAATCTGTCCGGGCTTTTCGTCACGGTACTGCATGGTTTGCTCAACATAGCGCAACGGCAGATCGCGATAGCTACGTGGTTTGGCCGCATAAATTTGGGTATGATGCGGGCAGTTAACCGGCTTTAGGATAAACTCTTGGTTGTAGTGGCTTTTAACCCTAAACAGCTCAGCCTCAAACTTTTCGGCATGACCAGAAAGTTTGTAGAGTTCAAGCTTGGCCAGGTGCGGAATACTAACTGGAAGCATATCGTGTTTGCGGCCGATCTGGCGGAGCGCGCCCTTTAGCGCATCAATCAGCACCGTGCCGCGCGGCGTATACAGCGGCAGGCCGGCACCTACCAGATCAGAAAAGGTAAACAGGTCAAGTTCACGGCCAAGCTTGCGATGATCGCGCTTTTCGGCCTCCTCCACCTGTTGCATATATTTATCCAGCTCGGCCTTGGTCTCAAAAGCCACACCATATACCCGCTGCATCTGGGGGTTATCGGCCTGGCCACGCCAGTAAGCACCGGAGACCTTAGTCAGCTTAAAGGCGCCGGCCTGACCGGTGCGCTCCAGATGGCCACCGCGGCACAAATCGGTAAACGGACCACTAGCATAAAGCGTAACCGTTGTAACTTTAGCCACGTCCTCAACTCCTAGCTGCTCCCGATCAATATCTTTGGCTACGGTGGTGCCGTGAGTTTTCAGATCACGCAGTAGCTCGACTTTATAAGGCTGCTGACGCTGCTCAAAGTAATTGGTGGCCTCTTCAATGGGCAGCTCCTGGCGCTCAAAGGAATAGTCGGCCTTCACCACCTCACGCATTTTGGCCTCAATGCGCCCCAGATCATCGGCCGTAATCGCCTCCGGCAGATCAAAATCATAGTAAAAGCCATTTTCAATGACCGGTCCCACGCCAAACTTTACATCCGGAAACAGCTCCTGTACTGCCGTCGCCAAAATGTGGGCCATTGAGTGGTGGAGGGCGTGTAAATCAGTTTTTTCAGTTTTTTCAGCCATGGCTCTCGAGATATCCTCTCTAAAATTAACAAAAAACACGCAAATACGTTGCGTGCTTGGACTCGCTGACCAGCGGGCGGTTCCACCAAACTTCCCGCAGCTTCATTATATTCTAATGAAATCGGGCTCTCTTATGCCGATGTAACGTCACCGGCGACGGAGCTACAGGGCCGTTACCTCCCGCTACGCTCTCTTCAGCTCTCAATATGCTTAATAATAGCAAGAAAGCGGCTGGCCGCGAAGCCTGTTTTTAGCCACTTGGCCGAGCAGGATTAGCCTCTGCTGGCTGACCGCCGAATAACATCTTCGAGAGTATCGGGTTGCCGCACTCGCTGAGTGTCGATATGGGTAACGGTCGCCAGCGGCTCAGCCGGCACTGGGGCTTCCGCTGTCACAGCCGGTGTCGGGGTGGCCACTGGAGCTTGAACTTGGTGCTCCTGCAGTACGGCCTGGGCCTCTGCCTGGGACAGGTTAGGACGCTCAGACAGTAGCGCATCAGGCTGGCCAGAATGAATATTGTGGTTAGCCTCAGCGGTTAAGCGGTCAAAGTCAGCTTGGGCGGCAGCCGGCTGATTACCGGCAGCGACCGCCTCGAGAGTTGCCCTAGCGGCGGCAATCTGCTCATCACGATCCCGCTGCAAAGCGGCCGTAGTAGTCTCATCGGCCGTCGCTGCAGGCTGCGAGGAGTCAATCTGGCGCTGGGCCAGTGTTTGACCGAGCTCTTGCTGGCTAGACTCAGCAGGTACTACGACACTCCCCGATTGGGGCTCAATATATTCTGCGGCCGCATTTGGATCACCCATTTTGGTTTTCCCCTATATTGCCCGTATTTTAGCATAAGCGGCTTGAGAAGTCATTCTGAGCAAGGCCTAACTAATAATGGCTGGTGGATCTGACAGGACTCGAACCTGTGACCTCTTGAATGTGAATCAAGCGCTCTAACCAACTGAGCTACAGATCCGTAACCGACTTATTATAGCGCTAATCAGCCGCTTTTTGAATCGCTGGAACCAGATTGTAGCCGCTGCTGCAGCTCCCGCTCGGTCTGCTCGGCATTCTCAAACAGGATTGAGCTCATACCTAGCTGAGCCGCCACCTGAACGTTCCCGAGCCTATCATCAATAAATACCACCTCACCGGCACCCACGCCCAGACGACGAAGCAGGAGTCTAAAAATCTCTGGCTGCGGCTTAACATAGCCGGTCTCGGAAGAGGCTATGACCACGTCGAACAGATCGCGAATCCCATGGTTATCCAGAAACTGCTGGAAAAAATCGGCGTCAACATTACTTAGCATACCAATCTTATAATCAGGTTTGAGCGAGGCAATCAGCCGGACTACCGCTTGGTCCAGGCCGGAGAGATCGTTGCGCTCAGCTTCAACGGTAGCGGGGGTCATTTCGCTAGCCGCGGCCGCCACATTAATATAGAAGTCGGCATCGCTCAGCTTTCCCAGATCACTCTGGCGCTGCAGGTCGCGATAGTAAGATAACGGCTTTTGCAGTTGGCCGGCATGACGCCCCAAGAAATCCCGAAAGGTGTCGTTATAGATCACACCAAAACAGTCAAAAACGATGGCTTTGATAGGAAGCGCGCCTGACGACATGAGATATTACCCTTAACACCTTAAGGATAGCATGTCTGGTTCCGGCAAAAACATAATAATGGCTGGTGGGCTCTACAGGACTCGAACCTGTGACCTCTTCCACGTCAAGGAAGCGCTCTAGCCAGCTGAGCTAAGAGCCCGTACCCGCCTAGCGGTACCCAGTGAATATAGCGAAAAGCCACCGCAAAATCAATCAAACCAGCCAGTGACAATCAGCGCTTATGCTTGCGATTGATACTAATTCCTGGCAAACTAACTACGCTAAAGCTTGAACCTGAAAAATCCGAATGATTGGAGCAACCATGCCCCGCAACCCCGACCCTGTCCGTTACGATTCAAAAACCTTTGGCAGTAAGCTGCAGCTCCGGGTGTTGCCCGGATTCCGCCGCCCCTCACTAAAGACCAAGGACGAGGCAGCACTACTCGGTGGCGTGTCCCTGGCTACCGACATCAAGGAAAACCGCCTGCATATCAAAAAGCTGGAGGAGGAAAACGTCCAGCCCACGCAGGCGCTAACGGAGATTTGGCCAGCTGGTCTGTACGGTATCAGTGTTCCTGGCCACGTCGATGTTATTCAGTCGCAGCAAATGCAAAAGCGACCCATCGGTCTGCCGGCAGCACTGCTGCATATCAAGGGCGGAACCAAGGGCTTGGTACACTCGCTCACCATTGAGCTCGGCGATAAAGTCGACCCCGATGAGCTGTGCAGTATGGTAGCCGAGCGCTGGGGTGCCGCAGCTGCCGAACGCATTCGACCCGAGTGGATCGATAAGCGACTGCAGGCCGCTATCAAGGATGGAAAGATAATAGACCCTGACGGGCTGTTTACCGAAAGGCCCTGGAGCAAACAGTTCCTGATCACACTGTATGGCCCGGATGGCCAAGAGATCAAATCAGCCGACGAGCTTGGAGACTAAATTCGGTTGGGGGCGGCACATGTGCCGCCCCCGCCGTAACTTATGCAATCATCCAAAACTGGATTTCCCTTACGCTTGCTGCCCCAACGGTCTACAGGGTAAGCTAGTTAGGCAAGGTTCCAAGGGGGATGTTACTGGAAGGAGTTGAATGATAACGCAAGTTATCGCGGACCAAATCCACAGTAAGGTAGGTGCGTTGGTTGATCAGCCGCTTTCGGTGGTTGATGCCGATGGCGTGGTGCTCGCTACCAGCGATCCGCGGGTTGATGAAAACCTGAAGGTATCTGACTATGCCTGGGCAATCGATATTCAGCATAATCGGGAAACGGTTGGGTATGTGGTGCTGGCTCAGCAAATGCCGAATTATGAGGAGATTGCACCACTCATCCGCTCGATCGCAGAGCTTTTGTTGCATCAATCGTTGTTAATTGCACAACTACCTCAACAGGAGGAGCGCCTAGATAAGTTCGTCTACGACCTGCTGGTGAGTAATCGCGAGGAAGAGGCTACCTTAGCCGCCGAGGCCCGCTTGTTTGATATTGACTTAGGCAAGCCCCGCATCGCCATCGTGCTGTATATTGATGACCCGATCCTAACCGGCGAGGCTCCCGATGAAGGCGATCGCGAAATGAGGATCAGCCGCTACAAGTTTGGCCTTAGCCGTGGCCTCAACTCCTATTACACGTCAAGCCGTAATAATATTATCGCCTACCTCGGTCACAACGCCTTTTGCATCCTGAAAGACCTCAACGGCAGCGACACACCACTAGAGGATGCGCTGGAACGCTTTAAGAAATCAATCCATACCATCTATACGATCTTCCGCTCTGAGTTGAAACAGCCCACCACGGTTGGTATTGGCAACTACCACCCCGGCATCAGCGGCCTGCGCAAAAGCTACAGCGAGGCCCTGAGCGCCATTGAGTTAGGCGCCCAGAACTGGGACAAGAACCGAGTCTACCATATTGATGATTTTGGCGTGGTGGCTCCCCTGCTTTCCGGTGTTGATGAAAGCAACATTTATTTTAGCCGTGAGCTGCTGGAAAAGCTCGGCCAGAACGATGGCATTATCCAAACCCTCGAGTCTTTCTTTAACCACAATATGGGACTGACCCAAACCGCCGACCAGCTTGGCATTCACCGTAATACTTTGGTGTACCGTCTGGACCGTATTGCCGAAACGCTGGGCCTAGACCCCCGCCGCTTCGATGACGCCGTCCAGATTAAGCTGGCGATTTTGTTTAATCGATTTGTGGAGCAAGAGTGAAGCTAACCCCTCCAGTAGGTACCGAAATTATGAGCCGGGCGCGTACGGTATTAAACCGAGCGGTACTGGTAACCGATGAACGGGGCGTGGTCATTACCGGCGAGTCGGTTGGCGCCATTATGGTTGATGCCCTGCGGGCCTGCCAGGAAGGCCGGATTGTGCGGTCGGTCTTGGGCGATGATCAAATCGCCTGGTGTCCCTTCGTCTATGAGACGCGCACCGTTGGGGCTTTTGGGGTAATTGAAGAGAGCGTTCAGGTGACTCCGGAAGCTATTAGCTTGCTCCAGGGGCTGGCAGAGGTCATCACGCATCAGCATTTCCTGATGGAGCATGTCCAGCCCACCGAGAAAATGCGGGCTTCCTTCCTAAAGCAGGTGCTATCATCCAACAAGCTGGAACCCACCGAGACTTTCCGCCAAGCCGATATCCTACAGATGAACCTGCGCACGCCCCAAGCTATTATGATTGCCCAAGTTGATGGTCTAGAAAAGACAGCGCTGGGCAGCGACGCCGAGGCCCTATCACTAGACGAGCAAGGCGTCCGCTTAACTGCCGAGACCAACGCGGTCCAAGCCGTGATTAATGAAGCCCTAGGTAGCGATAGCGGTAATATTAGCTGCTATCTCAGCCACAACCAGTTCGTAATCTCCAAAGGTATCGGGGGCGAGGGTCTGACCACCCGCAACACCACCCGCTACTTACGTGAAAAAGCCACCTACCTCCATGATGTACTGGTAGCCGCCCTACCAAAGCGGACGGTTTCAATTGGAGCCGGCCAGTACTACCCCGACTTGGGGGGTCTACGCAAAAGCTACCAGGAGGCCAAGCTGAGTTTACAGGTGGGTACCAAGGTCTGGGGTGCCGGACGGGTCTACCACATTAAGCAAGTCGGGATGTTTGTAACGCTGGCTAATGTCGCGCAAGAGCGCAAAGCGGAGCTGGCTCACCAAATTTTGCATCCCCTGCTTAGCGACGAGCAGCTGTTTAAAACGGTGCAGACCTTCCTCACCGCCGGTCTTAACCTAACCGAAGCTGCCGAGAAGCTGCATGTCCATCGTAATACCCTGATTTACCGGCTTGATAAGACCAAAAAAATTATTGGCCTCGACCCCCGCGTATTTGATGATGCCCTACAGATAAAGCTTGGTTTGATGTTTTATCAGGAAGCGGCGGCCTAAACAATCCTTCCCTAGGCCGAGCTATAGAGCTTGTAAACCGCCCAGATACCAGCAACGCCGCCAATAGTGCCGAATACAATCGACCACAGTGAAAGCTGCCCAGCACCCCACAGCGCCGGCACAAAACTACCAACAACCCCGCCTACCGTAGCACCGATCCAAACAACCGCCTTATTCATAGTTTTACTCTACATTATTTAGCATTTCAAAAAAACCTAGACTGGCTACAACAATCTTCTAAAAACTGCCGTAATTTAGGTGCAAAGTTTTAGGCGTTTAACGGTTTGACAGCTACCCATGCCATTGGGTATCGTGTTGGAATACTTAACACGATCAACCACGTATAGAGGAGGGAAATGAGTAAGAAGACCGATCGTACCGATAGCTTTCGCCAGGAGCTAAGCAAGCGCGAACGCTCACCAGAATCGATTAGTCACGATTCAGGTGCCACCAAAACAGTTGGGCTAAGCGAGGATCAGTTGGTCAAGCTAGGTGACGATATCCGTCGCCCGATAAAAGACCCCTCTTCTGCAACTAACCCAATGCAGTAGTAATTGATAGCGTGCCTCACGGCACTCTATTTTTTCGGGTTGACTGTTCGCTATTTGTTCGGTAATATGAGGTTCAGGGGATGCTTCTACTATGAGGAGGGCGCTATGCCAAATGTCACATCACACACCAAATCAATTGAGGGGCTACGGATTTATCAAACCAGCCGAAATCTCGAGGATGCCGTGTATGAGCTGGTCAAACAACTGCCACAAGCAGAGTTTTATGGACTCGGAAATGCGCTCAGACGCAGTAGCGCAGCTGTTTCCCATCATATTACCGAATGCCATCGCCGCTACAGCTATGCCGTTAAGCTAGAGGCGCTTCATCTCGCGAGACTGGAGGCCGACAATCTGTGCCAGCTGTTAGTCGACCACACTGCTCAGGGCTATGGCGAAACCAAGCCGCTGCAAGATACCTGCACCACTATCGTTAAGCAAAGCTGGGGCCTCATTAGGTATCTCAAGCTGCGCCAGGCTGAACGCCAAGCTGAAGCACGGATTAACGCTAGCGATGAGCTGATAGCGGCGCGCCACTAGGCTGTCATAAGGAATCTGTTTAAATTGTGCGAACTAGCTGTTTAGCATAAGCGTTCCGGCCATATGTACCTTTTTTCGCCTTTTCCCCACGCTCTAAAAAGTTTTCCACGGCCCGATTATCCAGTAATATGACAATATATTGTCACTTAATTTATAAAAGGGTTTACGACTGAGGCGAAGGTCGGTAGTATTGAGAGGTGGTAAGGAACGCTCTCGACACTGATACAGTTCGGGAGCTTTTTATTTAGGTGTAGCTATGATGAAATGCCCCTACTGTCGCGCTAGTATAAGCGACGTTTTTAACTCACGTTCTACTAAGTTTGGTACACAAATTTGGCGGCGGCGGCGCTGTCGCCAGTGTGATGCAAGCTTCACCACCTACGAAGCGGTGGATCTGGGATTTCTTCAAGTCATTAAAAAGCAGACTAAATCCGAGCGCTACTCTCGGGCGAAGCTGTTTTCCAGTATCTACGCGGCGTTCCTTGATGTAGCCGGCAAACAAACCACCATTGATGCGGTTACCAACACAATTGAGGCTAAGCTCCTTGATCTGCGCTCCCCTCAAGTCTCTACCGAGGAAATCGCGGCGATTGTCCTCCAAACGCTTAAGCACTACCACGCTACAGCCTTTGTGCGCTATCTCTCCCATAAAACCGACCTCACCAGCGAGGCCCAGCTTCGCAAAGAGTTAAAGAAGTATTAATGAATTCCTGATTATGGAAAATTACCCACCAAATGGTGGGTAATAGTAAATCTACTTAGTGGCGGCGGGGTCGGCGCCAGCAGCTTTATTCTCTGGCTCCTTATCGGTTGGCTCAGCCTCCCCCTCAATCACCTCGGCATCTTCGTCGACCGCACCCTCTGGCATCTCAGCCTTTTCATCAATTGGTGCTTCAAGCTCTTCCAGCTCCTCATCGCTACGAGGCGGCTCTACCCTAGCAATCAACTCTTCGGCAGGAGTAAGAATATCAACCCCGGCAGGTACCACCAGGTCACCAACCGTAATGGTCTTATCAAAATCATCGAGAATAGCGATGTCCACGCTAAAGCTTTCGGGCAGGTCGCCAGGTAGAGCCTCTACCTCAACCATTTCCAGCGGACGCACCAAGGTGCCTTCCTGCTGATAGACCGCCGTCGATTCACCGGTAAAGTGCAGCGGCACCTCGGTTTTAATCTTTTCGTCCATGCGCACCAGATAAAAATCGGCGTGCAAAATGTGGCCGGTGCGGCTATCGAGCTGCACATCATGGATTAGAGCGTTCTTCTGGCGGGCATCATCAATCTTGAGCCCAATCATTTGGTTACCACCGGCTTTGGCATAAACCTTTTCCAGCTCACGGCCATCAACCGCCACCGGTTGAGCGTCGGCGCCATGACCGTAAACCACCGCTGGAACCTCACCCTCGGCGCGTAGGCGACGGGCGGCCTTCCCAATAGCGGTACGGTTACGCATCGACACAACAACTTTTTCTGACATCTACGCTCCTCCCGGGTATGACCTAGCGGCGATTAGTAATTACAATTGCCAATTGTACCGCTCCGTAGCCTCTGGTGCAAGCAGTAAAGAGCGGAGTTATGACTTAGTGTGGCTAAAACCACCTCGTTTGCGGCTGATATAGCGGTGAAAATCGGCAATCTCGGCCGCCGAAATCGATCCCATGGCGGCAAACTTGGCTTCCTCGGCCGCCAACAGGTCGGTTTTGTGGCGCTTGGCTGGCTTGCCACTCACCGAAACGGTAGCCAGGACCGGCAATGAGCATTCGTGACAATTTAACTGAACAAAGCAGTACTGGTTAAGCTCTCCCAGATAGGAAATATCATCCAGGTAGTAGCTGGTGTCACACGAAGGACACTTGTAAAACTCCTGCAGGTTTTTAATTAGGTCCTGCAAATGTTTCCGGCTCATTACAATCCCCCGTTTACAGGTTCATTATACCCGATCTGAGCGCGGTTCTGCAATGCTAAGCGTTAGCGTTATAAGTTTAGGCTTTGCGCCGCCCAATCCGAATCAAGCCGGCAATCAACACCACCATAACTGCTAGCAAGACAATTAAGGCTATCAACTTGGAGAAGCTTTGTGATTCCAGGGCGACAACCCCGAAAATAATGGCTAACAAATAAAGAAACCCGACGGCACGGCGCTGCGACAGGCCAGCCTGCAACAGCAAATGATGCAGATGCTCGCGGTCGGAGGTAAACGGGTGTACCCCGCGGCTCAAACGCCGTACGGTGGCCCAGATAGCGTCGATAATGGTAAAGCCCAGCACCAACGCTACCGTCGCCAGCTTACCTCCCGAGTAAATGGCGAGTAGCGCAAGGCATAGACCTAAGAAATAAGCTCCGGCATCACCCATAAAAATCTTGGCCGGAAAGAAGTTGAAAGGCAAAAAGCCAAAGGCCGAACCGGCCAGGATGATTGCGAGCAAGGCCACCAGCGGCTGGCCAACATGCAGGGCCAGTAGAAAAATCACCAGGGCGGCTATGCCTGAAACACCGCAGGCCAGACCGTCAATGCCATCCAGAAAGTTGATGGTGTTAACCATGCCCATGATCCACAGAATACTTAGGAAGTTAGCAATTGGCGTTATATGAAAGCGTAGACTGCCCAAATGAATCGCGGTACGACCGGCAGACAGGTTAATGACACCGCCAAAGGGGTTGGTGATGCTAATAATCCCGATGCCACCGGCCAGCACCGCCGCCGCCGCTATAAACTGCCAGATTAACCGGGTGCCTGGCCGTAATCCCTTGGTTTTGCCGACGGCACCTAGCACGTCGTCGGCGGCGCCCAGAGCCGCCAGAATCAGCCCGCCAATCAGCAGGGCTGCCAGTTCGCGGCTCATCGGCAGAACCACTAACGTAACCACGCTAAAGCTAGCAAAGATTGCCAGACCCCCCAGATATGGAATCACCCGGCTATCAAGAGCGTGAGATTTGATTTCAGACGGCTGCGCCATAATCTTATAATGCAGCGCCAACCGTCGCACCAGCGGGGTCAGCCCGAGCGCAATAATAAAGCTAGCCGCGAAAGCTATCGCGTCCAGCGGGACTGCCCCTTGGGTAAAGCTACTGATCCCGTAAATCATGAGCGGCGGCTTTTAACCGTTACGTAAAACCCGAGATAGCGGCCTAGCATTAGGCGGGTTTGGGCATCAAGAGCGGTAATGGAGTTAAAGAAAATACCGGTGACCGGCAGCAGCACCCACTGCACAACCATTATCAGATTGCGGCGGCGGCTATAGCGAGTGGGCCGAGGCGGTAAGGAAATCATGCTAATCGAGATAGTGATGAACAGCCCAATCAGGGCAATGCTTTGCATATGGCTGGCAATAATCGGCAGCTGGTGGGCCAGCTCCTGGTTACTAAACCGCTGGTTAAGGTACAGCGGCAGCCAGGCCACAAAGGTGATAATCAGGGTGGCGGTAGCCCAGCTCACATGGCCTTCAAACAGCCGCCAGGTTTGAATCAGCTTGCTGCCGAGCGGAATCTCCTTGTTGCGAATATCGTTGCGGACAACATACGGAAAATCCGAGACGCCGTAAGCCCAGCGCCGCAGCTGCTTGTATTGGGCCACAAAGGTCTTGGGGTAGGTTTCGGCCAACACCGCATCCTGGTACACCGGCATATAGAGCGGCACCACGGCATAATCGCCGTTAAAGGCAAAGTAGCTGCGCCAAAACTGGTGACCGTCCTCGTTTGGCGAGGTAACGCTCCAAAAATCGGTGTCAATCAGTGCCCTGAGCGGCTGGGCGTGTGAGGAGAAGTTGCGCAAACGATGTGGGCGCATCATCTCCATAAGCTGCCAAAACGAACCGCTAGTGGCAATCACCCGCATGGGCGCCGGCGCATCCCAGATGTTGTTGTGGTACATCGGTACTGGCTGGTAAGACTTGTGAATACGGTTGGGGTCAATAGCATAGGTGTAGCTGAGATATGTGAAGTACTGGGTGTCGGGGCGGTTATCGGCGTCAAAGGTAGTCACAATCACCCGCTCGGTATCAATCCCCTGGGATTCAATGTAGGCGGTGGCATGGCGACCGGCATAGGTAATGTTGCCCCCTTTACCCTTAACCTCGCCGACGATACCGTCAGGATGCATGACCGCCTCAGCATAGGCAAACTTGTGGCCGTATTTAGCAACCAGGTCCTTGGCGGTTTGGGCTATCTCTTCCCCGCCTCGCTCCTCATAGGCAATAATTAGCATAATCTGGGAGGCTGGACAGGTCGATTCCAGCATTGAAAGGACGGTTGGCTCTAGGATTTCGCGAGACTCATTGTAGGTTGCCACAATCGCCAGATGGTACAGCGAACGCGGATCGATAATGGCAGCATGGCGGCGCTGGATGTCGGTGAGAGCCGCCAGCTCGCCCAGCAGCTCCTGGTAGTGGCGATGACGCTTGATGCCGGCAGCGTTCCACTGGAAGCGGCGGCTGGCCTGTGGATAGCGGCGCAGGTAGTCACGGCGGCGGCGCTCGGCTATCGTAATGTATGGCGCGGGATCATCCAGCCATTGCAGCCGCTCGGTCCAGTTAATGGCAATAGTGGCATTCAAACGCCGATAACCGCGAATCAGGTAGGTACTCATCCGCAGGGCTTTGCCCAACCAGTATAGGTCGAAAGCCACAATGA
>DATKHK010000117.1:0-6866 GCA_035510255.1 Saccharimonadales bacterium (SeqCode)
GGATATAATAGCATAAGTAGCTTAAAATGTCAAATGTAGATTCGAGGTTTAATGGGCAAAAAGAAAGAGGTCCACGGCTAAGGGTCGCGAGCCTCTTTCCGTAGACCTTATTGCCGGGCTTATACCGGTAGCCGAGCACTATAGCTAGAGGGCTTTAAACCCATCTGGAGATAGTCAGAGATGACCGCGGCAAAGTGGGGATCAGCCTGTAGGAACTCTGCCAATTCGCGGGCGGTATGGGCATTGCCTCTCGTCACGATAAACTCTCCCTCTGTGAAGTAGGCCTGCATACCGCCAAAGAACTGCCCTTCGTCTTTAACGTTAAACACGCATCCTTGCACAGAGTTTCCGTCACCGAGCCACACCTGCGTTTTTGAAAAGTCGGTGGCTACCGTCCAGTCATCCTCATTTCCATATGACATCTGTCTCTCCTATCGTCGCACCGGGTCACTCCGGATGGTGGGTGGATAGCTCCAATTCCTCGGCGCGGCGTCGAGCCTGGGCCTTGGTTCCGGGAATAAAATGAAAGCTTCCTTTAGCCCCACAGTTTTTACAGGTGGTTTTGGGGTCGGGATGGCCGCCAAGACCATTGTCGATCTGGCCTACCGATTGAACATGCTCACACTCACTACACTCAAGATTAATTGCCATGATTTACCTCGTGGCTCGAAGTCAAAGTACTCACTCATTTTCACCTTTTATCTCGCCTATTTGCAAGCATAAGTCCATATGGCTCTCTGGCTTGGTCCGCCAGACGTGAAAAGCCGCCTGGCGGACCCCTCGCAATGAAACTTGCGAAAGGGCCACACAGGCGACCATACTACTTACTTCTTCTTGCGATGAGTCTTCTTGACCGGGCAGCGTACTTTCTTGCCATGCTTGCGGCAAACCTTTTTCGGTTTAGCCTTGAGCTTCGGCTTAACCACTGGTTTTAGGGCCGGCGGCACAGTCGAGATAGTAGCTGGCGCGATCGTTGCGGATTGCAGCGGCGCTGCCGGTTCCATTCCAGTTGGTGTACCGGGTGGAACCGATGGCGGTAGTGTGGTTTCCGGCGTTTTGACCGGTTCCGTCGGTTTTTCGGGTGGCTTTTCTTCCTTAGGAGGTTCTTCCTTAGGAGTTTCCTTCGGTGGTTCTTCAACCGGCTTTTCTTCTGCAGTACCAAACAATTCCAGGTAGATGCGGCCAAATGGCTGCAATGCCGGAGTGTAGGCGTACAACGTGGCCGTAGCCGCGTTGGCGATCTTTACAGCAGTGCCACTAAAGGTATATTCCCCGGTAAATGTTTCCGAGGAGGCCTGTTCGCAACGCCGCCTGGTCCCTGCCAGCTCGGGGCCGTAATAACACACCGTGTTATTTTCACCCCAGCCGAGATTAGCGTCACCTTGGGCGCGCTGCCAGCCAAACTCCAACTGCCACGCACCCTTGGTTACCTGCTGGCTAAACCCAACATCATCGGGTTCTTCCACGCAGTTACCGGTCTTTGACTGAACCGGCGGACCGGGACAGTCAAAACCCATAGCGGTTTCGTAGGCAAGCGCCGTACAGCCGTACGACCCGTCACCCCTCACCAAGCCCTCTTGTTCTTCGAGCATAGTCAGGATGATCTTGGGACTGAGCGTTTCGGCATAGCTGGCTGAAAAGGCGATCACCTGAGACGCCGGCACCATTCGGCTACTGTAGTTAAAGTAGTTTTCTGGTTCCGGTGCCATGTAGTGGGTCAAACAGCCCTTCGGGTAGTGCTTTTCCAGATATTCCTGAATTTCTGCCGCCGTCGACATGGTCGATTCGGTAAAAGCAGAATCAGGAAGGATTTCGTTGGCGGTAGGAGTGAAAGCCGGATTGGCTTCGCTCGCTATCGCGCTACCTGAAAACGTCAGGCTCAACAAACTCAACGCAATGGTAAGGAGCGCTGCTATCCTGGCTCTCATAGGAGTCTCCCAGGTCGGATTTGATCTGCAAATGCAGACCCTTACGGATACAGCAGATTTCTATATATTACCATATAATATGAATAAATACAATATACTTACACCTGGGAGCTACCTGTAAATTGCTTACCTTACATCCAGAACGGCTTGCGAATAGAGATTCTGGCCACAGACTTCCGAATCCGGCGTCCGGGTTTACGCCGAGCCGGTGCAAAGTTGGCGCTCACAATCCCCTGCCAGTTAGCTTTCAGCCAGCGTTTCTGACGCACGTAGAGGGCCTCCAGACCGCGTTCGGCATATTCGGCGCGTATCACACCGCCCGCATGAGGATGGGCATGTTTACGGGCCAGTGGTGAGTTAAAACCATGAGCGTAATGCGTCAGCTCGTGCACCAAGGTGGCGGTAACAATAAACTCGGGGATTGCCGGATCTCGAAATAGCCCATTAATGGTGATAATCGATATATTGGGATCACGGCGGTCAAGTCGGATAGCTCCCAGCTGGCGCTTAGCCCGCTTACCGAACTCAATCCGCACGATGTTATCCTGGGGCACATCGGCAAAGTAGCGGTCCCAGGTGTCATCGAGGAGCTGCTGCAGCCAGATCCCGTCGCGCCGGGGTTCAGCCATCAATACCCTCCAGCTCCCGCTCATCAGCTTCGCCGGTACCGTAGTACCGAATCGCGGCGCACTGATGGACATTGGATGGCTTGGGCGCAAAATCGCCGGCCCGAATCGCCGCTGCCAGCTCAACCAGCTTAGCCCGATGATTAGTCAGAATCCGAGATGACAGCTCGGCGCTGCCCCCTATGCCGGTCACCACATAATCCAGAGTGACGGCGACGGGCGGCTGGCCGGTCATCTCCTGGTATGCTAGCGCGTAGGTGCGCAGCTGAAAGCTCGATTTGGCGGTACGGGCTAGGGCTTCCACGTTGGTTTTGCGGCCGGTTTTAAAGTCACGGATTTCAATGCCTTCAGCGGTTTTAAATAAAGCATCGATCCGCCCTTTCAGCCGCAGCTTAGCTTCGGCAATCTCTAACTTAATCGGAAGCTCCGAAGCGGTGATGATCCGCCCAGTTGATTGCTCCCGAGTAAGAAAGTTGTGCAACGCTTCATGGGCAGCGGTTTTGGCCTGCTCGGCTTGTGTCCGGGTGGAATATCCACGATCACTCCACAGCTCATCGAGCCGGACAATTAGCTCGGCCTCGGTAATCACCTCATTGCGTAACTGGGCCTGATAGTAGGCCTGGATTGCTCCGTGAACAGCGGTACCAAAGGCTAGTTGCGGCCCAAACGGTTGAGCGATACCAAGCACCTGCTCCAGATAGAAATCATATGGGCAAAAATCGTAGCTGCCTAAACTGCTGATCCCTAGCTCGAGCCAGCCATCACTAGTTTCAAAGGGCAGCTTCTGAGCCTTTTGCTCCCTCAGGGGGTAAAAGCGTTGTAACTTATTCATCGATATATCGATTTGGCTACCCTGGTTATCCACAATCACCTCGGTTGGCGGCGAAGACCCAAGCAATTCAGCCACAAAAGGGCTAACGGTCTGCTTAGCCCCACCGGCGGTTTGGGTAGCCGCACTGATAATGAGCTGATTGCGGGCACGGGTAGCCGCCACATACATCAAGCGCCGCTGCTCATGTTCTGGCGGCAGATCCGGCGCGTTAACTAGCTGCGGCGGTACCTCCCAGCCATTACTGCGACCAAGCGACCAGTTCCGCTGAGTACAGCCAATCAGATAGACCACATCGAATTCGAGACCCTTAGCGGCATGAACGGTGAGTAGCTGCACCCCTTCACGCTCCCCAACAGCCTCAGCAACCTCGATTGATGGCGGTTTAGGAAAGGCCTGCAGGTATCCGGTGAGTGTGCGGTCGCGGCCGACGGTTTCATAGTCTTGCATCTGGGCAAGCAGCTGGCCAAGGTCTTCAAAAATACGCCTAATCCGCGGATGGTCGGCGGCCTGCTCGCGTAAGGCGTCCGATACACCGGTTTCAAACACCAGCCGATAAGCCAGCAGGCTCACCGGCGCTGCCTTGGCCCACTCCCGCCACTGATCAAGCTTAGCCACCGCCTCCCTAGCGATATCGGTATTGGTCGCCCGCAACGTATCCTCAACTCCCATAAGCTCATCTTGGCTCTGCCGCACTAACAAGCGATACTGCTCGGCACTCCACCCGATAAAGGGACTGAGCATAACGTGGGCTAAGCTTTCTTCGTCAGCGCGAAGACCAATCCACTCCAACAGATACCATAGCTGGTTCAGCTCCGGCTGCTCGAAGATATTAACCCTGGTAGACAGCGCAAATGGCAGCTCCCGCACCCGTAACCCTTTGGCCATCTGACCAAGCGGTGCGTGCGTGGCCGCTAGCACCGCGATATCTTGGGGAGCGCCCCCCGCCTTAATCCGATCCTCGATGAGCTGCTGCACCGCCGCCAACTCATCAGCCTGGGTGCGATAAGGGACAAACTCCACGCTAGAGCCACTGCGTTGGGCTTTCAGGCGCTTATCCAGACCCAGTCGAGCCTCCAATCGCTCGGGGTTGTTGTGCGTGATCAGGCGATAAGAAGCGTCCAGAATCTCCTGTCCGGAACGGTAGTTCTCGATTAAAGCCAGTGGCTGCTTAACCTTATAGTGATCAGTAAAGGCCAGAATATTGCCAATTTGGGCTCCGCGAAAGCCATAAATAGCCTGATCGTCATCACCGACAGCGAAGAGATTACCGGTTGGTGGGATGAAGGCTCGTAGGAGGTCGTCCTGTAAGGTGTTAGTATCCTGATACTCATCCACTAAGACATAGCTGTACTGACGCTGCAAACGAGCTGCAAGATTAGGTTTCTGTTGTAATATTTGCAGCGGTATTTGCAACTGGTCATTATAATCAAAGGTGCCAGTATCGGACTTTATGCTTTCATATAGGGAATAAAGAACTGAGAGATCTTGCTGCTCGGCAATATCCTGCTGGTGCAGCCCCTCCCCCGGTTTCAGCCCCTTGGTGTACTGATTATAGGCCTTGGCACTGATGTTGGCGTTCTGAAGTCGACCAATATACTGCACCACTCCTTCTAGAAACTCAAAAATATTGGTGTGTGGGCCGTAGTATGAGAGCTTGATACGATCCAGGTGCTCTTGAAGCAACAGCGCCTTCTGAGTGTCATTCAGGAGCCCTCCACCTATAGAGCGCCCAATATGGCTGGCATAACGGCCGAGCAGCTCAGCCCCAAAGGCGTTAAAGGTTAAAACCGCAACCTGATAGGAGTGCCAACCGATAAGATCATACAGACGCTCGGCCATCTCGCGGGCGGCTTTCTCGGTAAAGGTCAGTGCTAAAACCTGACCGGGCTCAGCTTGCTTGGTATTGATCAGATGGGCAATGCGCTGAGTGATTACGCGCGTCTTCCCAGTGCCGGCGCCGGCTACAACCAGTGCCGGACCCGCGCCATGCTCTACTGCCATCTGTTGAGCCTTATTCAACCCTGAACGTTCCATACTCTTATTATACAAGGCCAAACCAGTTTAGAGCTGAGGAGATATAATTCACTCTCACTTAGTAGCCCCTTACTTCGTAGGTTGCATGCGTTCGAGCAAAATATATCCCCTAGGTCCTTAAGTCCTATCTGTTGCTAGATATGCTCAGGTGCTTCGATGCCCAAGATAGTCAGGCCCCGCTTGAGGGTATCGGCGTACTGCCTGACCAATGCCAGCCGAAGCGAGGCGCGAGGGTCATCGACTACCCGATTATTCTCATAGAAGCGATTGAACTCCTGGGAAAGCTCGTACAGGTAGGTGCAAATACTGTGCGGCAACAGATCAACGACCGCTTGGCCCACCACCACGTTGTACATCATCAGGTTGCGCAGCAAGGCCCGCTCGGCCGGCTCCAGGTCATCAGATGGCTTAGGAGTAACCTTGCCGGCTTTAGCCAGGATACTGCAGGCCCGGGCGTGAGCGTACTGCAGATACGGTCCGGAATTACCGGTGAGACTGACCGACTCCACCGGATCATAGATGATGTCACCGCCGAGGCGCTGCTTCAGGAAGGCGTACTTCACTGCCGCCAGCACCACTTCCGGCTGGTCCTTGCCGCTTTGTTCTCGGTTAGCAGTAGCCGCTACCTCGAGTACGTCGACCGCCCGCAGAATATTACCCTTACGGCTGCTCATCTTGCTACCGCTCCCCTTCTCGTCGGCCAGCTTAACCATGCCGTGCGTCAGATGGCGGGTAGCTGCGGCCAGCTTGGGCTCAAACTGCTCCAAGGCCTTAAGCACCACCGCCATATAATCAGCTTGCTCATTGCCGGTAATCACCACCGACAGATCAAAATGATAATCCTGCCACTTGGCCATAATCAGGCCGACATCCTTGGCTTCATAGGTGGGCAGCCCCTCGCTAGTGATAAATACCCGGTTATGCAGTCCGTGATCGTCGCCGGCAAAGATCACCGCCCCATCGCTCTCCTTAAAGACTCCATTGGCTAGCTGCTTTTTTACAACAGCTAGACCGGTGTCAGCAACGCTGCTTTCGGGGTAGTATTTTTCAAAGTGACTACCGATCCGGGCATAAAAAGCATCAAAGTAGTCGTAGCTCCACTGGCGGCAGGTCCAATAGATCTGAGCCAGGTTGGAGTTATGGTCTTTGGCCGCCTGCAACTGATATACCTGTTTATTGAGCTGGATGATCTCTTTGCGGGCTGATTCGTCCTCTTCATAGGCCGCGGTGCCGGCCACATAGGCTTTGGCCATCCATTCGGCGCGCCCGTCATCTGGTACAGTAGCCAGTTTTTCCGGATGCTCACCACCTAACTCCCTACATATTGCCCACAACGTTTTACCGACATGCAAACCAACATCCCCGCCGAAGTTAACCCGATGAACCGTGGCGCCAGCCTGCTCCAACAGGTTCGAGATGGCATCGCCAACCACGCTGGTATAGAGG
>DATKHK010000118.1:0-2490 GCA_035510255.1 Saccharimonadales bacterium (SeqCode)
GGCAAAAGGTGTGGAGCCAGAGTCTATCCTTGCCCTGACGTTTACGGAAAAAGCTGCCGGTGAGATGCTGGACCGCGTCAACGCCGACAAGCTCGGTGTCACGCTCGACACCACCATCGCTACCTTCAACCGTTTTGGTAATGATCTATTGCAAGCGTATGGTGGCGAGTGGGGACTCGGCCGACTGAAGCTACTGGGCGAAACCGGTCAGCTGGTTTTTTTGCGGGAGCACCTTGACGAGCTGGAACTTGATTATTTTGCTCCCGTCAGCAATCCGGATGGACAATTAGAACTGTTAACGGGCTACGTATCACTCCTAAAACAGCAACTGATCACGCCGAAGCAATATGCCTCCTATGCCGATCGTCTACCGGACGGCCAAGCCGATGAGCGCTTAGAAAAGCAAAAGCACCAGGAGCTGGCCATGTTTTTTAAAGTCTATTTGGAGCTTTGTCGCCGCGAACAAATGATAGATTACGACGATCAGATTTATCTGACCATTGAGCTACTCGAGGCTCGGCCAAATATTCTAAGCGCCCTACGCGAACGTTATCAGTTCGTTTTGGTTGACGAATTCCAGGACACCAACCCGATGCAGTCTAAACTGGTCGATTTACTAGCAGGCCCGAAACAGAACATTATGGTGGTTGGGGACGATGACCAAAGTATTTACGGTTGGCGCGGCGCCACACTCGCTAACATTCTAGACTTTAAAACCCGCTATAAAGCCGCGAAGGAAGTTACCCTGACCGAAAACTACCGCTCGACGCAGGCCATCCTGGACAGTGCCTACCGCTTGATTCAATATAATAATCCGAACCGCTTAGAGGTTCTAAACCATATTGATAAGCGTCTGCATGGCCAGATAACTGGCTCGGCGCCCCAGCTGCAACATTTTACTAGCTATGACGCTGAGCTGGCTTGGGTGAGTGAAGACATCCAGCGTCGCTTGGACCGCGGCCAGGCGCCAGGCTCTATCGCCGTGCTAGCTCGGCGCAACCAGGGTGTCCAAAAAGTTCATGAAGCCCTCGAGCTCTACGATGTGCCGCACGTTGTCGCCGGACTCAACAACGACATCTACGCCAAAACCAGTGTCAGGCAACTGCTCGAAGCCCTGCGCTGCATTGCCGACCCGAATGACAATGTAGCCTTATTCCACACTTTAAGCGGCCCGCTATTTAATGTTGATATCACGATGCTGGCCGAGCTGTCCGGCGAAGCCCTCCGCGCGCACCTAACACTAAAGGAAGCGATTAAAACAGAAGATGATGCCATTAACGAAGCTATGAAGCAACTTGACGCCTGGCGTGAAGCCGCCCGTGAACAAACCGTCGGCAGTGTCGCCTACAGCGTCATGAGTGACAGCGGCTGGAAGCAGCAACTATACGATGAGGCCCAGCATAACGAAGCCGTTTTTATTGAAGTCCAAGCGCTGGCTAAATTTTTTAAAACCTTAAAGGAATTTGAGAGCGTAGCCACTGTCGCCAGCGTCCAGGAATACATTATTAACCTGCCGGTGCTGCAAGCCGCCGGTAACCAGTTCGAGGACGTGACATTAGATATCGCTGATGACCAAGTTAACGTATTAAGCGTCCACCGCGCTAAAGGTCTGGAGTGGCAGACCGTCTATATTGTCGACTGCACGGAGGGTTCATTCCCACTTGGTAGTTTTGGTGGCGGTTTGAAAGTGCCGCCCCAGCTACAAGCCAACCCCAGTGCCGCCGATGAGCATTTAGCCGAAGAGCGCCGCTTGATGTACGTGGCTGTCACTCGAGCCCGACAGGAGGTGATTTTGAGCTATTCAAACCGCCATGGTAATGGAGCGCCGCGTCGGCCGTCCCGATTCTTGGACGAGCTATTCGGACATGAACTGGCGGCTACCAGTGCAGAGGACGAGGCAACCCAGACCAGCCTGGAGCTGTTTGCACCACGAAGCGATACGCCTCTGTCCGTGGCGCTTCCCGAACATATGCAGCATGACGGACGGCTACATCTTAATGTCAGCCAAATTGACTGCTGGTTACGCTGTCCGCAAGATTTTTATTACCGTTACGTGCTCAATATGCCCCTGCCACCGGCACCACAGCTTGCCTACGGCAGCCTGATCCACGGCGTTATCGAACAGGTGCACCGCGGTCGGCAAAACGGTCAGGTCCCGAGTCTCAAGCAGCTAAGCGAGGACGTCATGCAAAACTTACCGCAAGCTGGCTATCCTTCGAAGCGCTCCCGCGAGCGGGCCCACGCTCAAGCCCATCGGACCGTCAAGACCGTCTACGAGCGCTTCATGAGCGATGAGCTTCCCATCGAAACCGAGTGGCCTTTCAGCCTGGAGCTATCTGAACTGCCGCTGACCATCCGCGGTAAAATTGACGCTGTCTATCAAACGGAGCAGGGAGTCGAAATCCGCGACTTTAAAACTGGCACCAGTGTCCGCACGCCCGAACAAGCCAAAAGCCGGGTAGCGGGCTCGGGACAGCTAACCTTGTACGC
>DATKHK010000119.1:0-6867 GCA_035510255.1 Saccharimonadales bacterium (SeqCode)
TCCTTCATGTGGACAAAGCCGCGGCTAATGATGTCCGGACTGGTCAGTAAGCGGCCGGACTTTTTATCGACTGTGGCAATTATCACGACCATGCCGTCTGAGCCTAACGCCAGGCGGTCGCGTAGCACCAAGTTCTCGACATCGCCAACACCGGAGCCGTCGATTAGGGTAACACCGCTAGGCACGCGATCGGCCCGGGTAGCCTTGGTTGGCGTAATCTCCAGTACGTCGCCATTATCCATAACGTAGGCGTTGGCAGCTATGACACCGGCTTTAACCGCCAGCTCCGCATGACGCACCAACATATGAAACTCACCGTGGATCGGCATAAAGTATTTAGGGTTTACCAACTGTACCAACTCACTCAGATCATCATAGGAAGCGTGACCGGAAACGTGCAACAGACCAAACTGATCGAGATCACGCAGCACGTTCATATAAACTCGGGCACCTTCGCGCATGAGAGCGTCGACGCTAGCCACCACCGCCTTTTCATTACCGGGAATTGGATTGGAGCTCAGAATAATACTGTCGCCCGGCTTAATTTTGACATGTGGGTGATCGCCGGTAGCCATGCGGCTGAGCGCTGAGTTGACCTCGCCCTGCGAACCGGTACAGAGAATGACAATACGATCATCGGGTCCCTTGGTGCCATCCTGAACGCGGGCAATCAGGCCCGGTGGGACTTTGATGTAGCCCATTTTGACGGCTAGTTCAACGTTGGCAAGCATGCTGCGGCCCACAAAGGCCAGCTTGCGGTTGGCTTTAGCGGTAGCGTTAATAATCAGCTGTACACGGGTCAGTGAGCTAGCAAAGGTCGAGATGATAATCCGGCCACTAGCCCGCCCGAACAGGTCATCCAGCGTTGGCTCAATCACCTTTTCGCTCGGTGTGCGGCCAACCCGCTCGGTATTGGTGCTGTCGCTCATCAGCAGCAACACACCCTCTTTGCCAACCTCGCCCAGGCGGGTCAGGTCCATCAGGCGGCCATCGATTGGATCAGGGTCAAGCCGCCAGTCGCCGGTATTGATGATGGTGCCGATCGGTGTACGGATAATCACTGCCGCGGCATCGGGTATAGAGTGAGTTACCCGTGCCAGTTCGACATTAAAGACACCCAGCTGCACCCGTTCGTGGCTGTCAGGATCCATCACACGGAAGTCCGGCGTACTTTGCAGCTTAAACTCCTCAATCTGTTTTTCTACCATGGCTAGGCTGAGCTTGGTGCCAAAGACCGGCACATGAAACTTGGGCAGCACATAGCCGGCCGCACCAATGTGGTCCATATGGCCGTGAGTAATAATGATACCCCGCAGCTTGTGAGCGTTCTTTTCGATGTAGGTGGTGTCGGGAATAATGTAGTCAATGCCCGGCTGATGCTCATCGGGGAAGGCAAAGCCCATATCGATCATGATCATGTCATTTTCGTACTCGATCGCCATCATGTTCTTACCGACCTCGCCTAGCCCACCCAGCGGGATAACCCGAATTTTAGGTTCACGCGTGGGCTGGTTAGCTGTCCGGGCTTTTACTTGGGTTACCTGCTGCCCACCGGCACCGTTATAAACCGACTTGTTGACTGGCGTGGTTGGGCCATTCATCAGCTTAGCGGCAGCCGGGTTGGCCTGCTGCTGACGGCGACGTTGCTTACCCCCATTAGAGGCGCGGCGCGGCGTACCGGAACCGGTGCTGGCCGGCCGCTGAGGTTTGATTTGGTTTGGTTTCCGCGGCGAACGCGCTGCGTCCGACGAGGAGTTAGGTTTGGAATTGTTTGGTTCCATATAGTTTTTTGTTCCTTAGTTAGGTTAGTTACTGTGTTGCGCTGCTAGGCTCCAAGGGAGTTTTGCAGCAATTATGATAGCTGGGTAAGGACGTTAGGAATGCCGGCAAAATCGCTTAAAAGCTCGTCGCGCATACCACCGTTATACAGGGCGGCGGCTGGATGGTAGAGCGGCATATAGACTTGACCGGATCGGCGAAAGGCCCGCCCGTGGGCCTGACTGATCTTGAGTTGCGGTAGAAAAACATTCATGGCGTGTCGGCCTAAAAAGACCACTAGCTTGGGCTGGATTACCGCCAGCTGCTCAAGAAGATAGGGCTTAAAAGCGGCCACTTCCTCCGGTAGCGGATCGCGATTGTCTGGCGGCCGGTACTTTACGATGTTGGTAATGTAGACATCGCTGCGGGCCAGTTTGATGCTCGCCAGCATTTCATCCAGGAACTTGCCGGCCGCCCCCACAAATGGCCGCCCCAGCTTGTCCTCGGTAGCGCCAGGCGCCTCACCAATAAACACTACCTCGGAATCAGGACTGCCTTCGCCCATTACCAGCTGGGTAGCGCTGGCCGCCAACTCCGGCGTAACGCCATCGTCGGCGATGCGCTGGGCAATCTTATCGAGCTTTGCCTGCTGCGTGGTGAGGCTCGTCATGGTCGCCTGTCTGCTCCCTTGCCGCCTTCATGCTCAGATTCGAGCGGCCTTTATCATCAATCTCTACTAGCTTAACCGTAACCGCGTCGCCCTCTTTGAGTACGTCGGTAACCTTATCGATCCGATGATCGGCAATCTGCGAAATGTGTACCAAACCATCTTTGCCAGGCATAAATTCTACAAAGGCGCCGAATTCCATAATCTTTACTACCTTGCCTTTGTAGATCTTGCCCACTTCCGGGCGCGTGGTTAGCTGTTCAATCCACTCGATTGCGGCTTTGGCGGCATCACCACTGGTAGAAGCGATCATTACCAAGCCGCTATCCTCAATGTCGATTTCCACACCAGTCTCGGCGATGATCTTATTAATGGTCTCGCCGCCCTTACCAATCACCAGCTTGATATCTTCCGGATTAATCATCATCTTGGAGATGCGCGGAGCGTGTGGTGCCAGCTCCGGTCGCGGCTTATCAATAACCGCCATCATCTTAGCCATAATGTGAGCCCGACCGGTCCGGGCCTGAGCCAAAGCCTGTTTCATAATCTGGGGCGTAATACCTTTGACCTTAATGTCCATCTGCAGAGCGGTAATGCCGTCATCGGTGCCGGCCACCTTAAAGTCCATATCGCCGGCAAAGTCCTCAGCGCCTTGGATATCGCTCAAAATCACGTAGTTATCGCCCTCACCCCGAACCAAGCCCATCGCAATACCGGCTACCGGCTTGATAATCGGCACCCCAGCATCCATCAAGCTCAGAGTACTACCGCAAACGCTAGCCATTGAGGTTGAACCATTGGAGCTAACCGCTTCAGATACGGTACGAATAGTGTATGGAAAGTCCTCAACCGACGGAATAACCGGCAGGAGCGCTCGCTCGGCCAGCGCTCCGTGGCCAATCTCACGACGGCCAGGGCTACGCATCGGCCGCACCTCACCGGTTGAGTAGCCGGGAAAGTTGTAGTGATGCATATAGCGCTTGGTGGTGTCCTGCTCCATCGTGTCAATCATCTGGGCGTAGCTAGTAGAGGCCAAGGTCGTAATATTCAGGATCTGCGTGGTCCCCCGCGTAAACAGGCCGGAGCCGTGGGCCCGAGGAAGCAGCCCGACTTGAGCGCTAATCGGCCGGATCTGTTCCGGGTCGCGGCCATCGGGGCGGGCCTTATCTTCCAGAATCGCCCGCCGGATTTCTTTATCAATCACCTTTTCAAAGGCAGTTTCCAGGTCATCAGAATCAAACTGACCATCCTCGCCACCATACTTTTCTACTACCTCGCGGCGCAGGTTTTTAATGGCATCATGACGCAAATACTGGTTCTCATGGCGGATTGCTTCACCAAGGCGATCCTTTAAGTACTCAGCCAGCAGGCTTTCAGCCTCGTGGTTATGATGGTGCAGCTCATAGGGTTTCTCGGGTGTATCCAGCTCGCGCTTGATTTTTTCTTGCAGGGCGATAACCGGCTGAATCGCTTGATGGGCCAGCTCGATGGCTTCCACCATGGTAGCCTCATCAATCTCATAAGCGCCGGCCTCCACCATCATGATGGCGTCTTTGGTACCGGCCACCACTAGATCAAGGTCGCTGTCCTGCATCTCGTCGCTGGTCGGATAGGCTACCAGCTTACCGTCGATTCGGCCAACATGCACTCCGGCTATTGGACCATCAAAGGGAGCGCCGGAAATACTTAAGGCGGCCGAAATGGCGATCATAGCAATGATATCGGGGCTGTGCACCAAGTCGGCGCTTAAGACGGTAGCGATGCCTTGGACGTCATTGCGGAACCCCTTTGGAAACAGCGGGCGCACCGGGCGATCGATCAAGCGGCAGGTCAGAGTGGCCTGCTCGCTGGCCCGACCCTCACGCTTAATAAAACGGCTGCCGGAAATTTTACCGGACGCGTACATCCGCTCTTCGTAATCAATCAACAGGGGGAAGAAGTCGATCCCCGGCCGTGGCGTGTTAGACATTACCGCAGTGCCAAGCACTAGGGTATCGCCATAGCGAACGGTAACGGCGCCATCGGCCAAAAAAGCCATTCTGCCGGTTTCAATAGTTAGGGTGCGGCCGCAAAACTCGGTTTCAAAGGTCCGGGTTTTACCGCCAAAAGGGTGAATAATATCTTGATCTGCCATAGCTTCCTTTAAGGCTTTCGTGCCAGGGATAAGAATCTGAAGAGAACCTCAGAATCAAAGCTCTGCCACCTAAGCCGTTAATTAATGACTCCGCTCTACTTTGAGCGCAGTAGGACGCTTGAACAGTAAGCGCCCGGCCGCGATCGAACTAGCGACGCAAATCCAGCTTTTTGAGAATCGAACGATAGCGCTCAGGATTATTCTTACTTAAGTAATCAAGCAAGCGGCGGCGCTTCCCCACCATCTTCAATAGCCCTCGTCGGGAGTGCTCATCCTTTTTATGAAGCTGCAAGTGCTTCGTCAGCTCCTGGATTTGACGCGTAAAGATACTAATCTGAACCTCCGGCGAACCGGTGTCCTTTTTATGAGATTGATGATCGGTAATAACCTTTTTCTTGATATCAGCTTTTAGCATTTCGGGGTTAATTCTAGCAAATTACAGGTAAAAACGCAACCGCGGGCTACAGTTCATCGGTATCGCGGCTTTCTAAACGCGCAATCCGAAAGCCGTGCTCGGTTACCATCTGCCTAACCACATGTAAATCTTCTTTAGTAATCGAGATGTCGGTAAAAGCCGTGTGGAACTTACGATTAGTAGCGGCCGCAAAGCTATCAAACTCCGTCTTAAACTGGCTAAACCGGTGGTTGGTCTCATCGAACCGCTGGTTCATCTCATCAAACCCGGGCTGGACCACGTCGGTAATACTAACCTTAATTTTACTGAGATCGGTAGCCGTTAATGCCATTGCTCACTTCCTTTACAGTTACGGTAATTGTACTTCACTCGCTCCCTTACCGTCTATGCTACCGAACGCCACACGAACAAACAAGACTGGTTATTTCGGATAGCTGGGCTATAATCGCAAACTAATTTTACCTAATAAATATGAAGTATTTATGAAATTCTCGGCAAACGTTTCGTCCTTTTGGACTCATCAGAAAGACTGCACAGTCTTTGACGTAAGGGCCGCGAGGGACGGAGCGGCAGCGAGGATGTAAACATCACTCGAGCGCTCGAACGCCCCTCACGGTCATGGCCTGTTAGCTAGGCCCGGGGAAGCTTGTTGATCTCGGCCTCGATGGCCTGACGTAGCTCTGGAAGAATACGATTCTTCTGCTTGCGAGTTACACGTTCGCAATCGAGCCATACAGCCAGATCGGCTGCGGTCACACTGACCATCTTGGGACCAGAGCCTTGTCGCCATTTTGGCCAAAGCATTTGAGTTATCTTGATCTTACCTAGGTTTAGGTAGGTGATAATAAGAATTTCGCGTCGAGCGTACCCGGCGCTCCTCTGCTCCCCAAAAAGTATCACACCAACCTTATATAGATTAGCGGGCATCTCCACATCTAGCTTCTCTGTATGGAACTCTAGATATGTGTCTGGCTTCATCGTAGGTAGTGCGATTGGACTCTTTGCCTGCGTTGTCATGTCAAAACTCCCTTGGGAGGATGTGTAGGTAATCAACCGTTACACCTATACTTTGATAGGATTTACATATTATAGCATAGTAGAATATCTATTGCAACCCTTATATGTGTAGAATGGCCGCTGCGAGGCTGGCAGCGTCTATAGAGTCGAGGGCATGGGCTTGGCTGATAGTAAACTCACCCACCCCAACCCGACGCAATGTACTTAGGTAGGCACCGGTACCTAACGCGGTACCAATATCTTCGGCCAGAGTGCGAATATAGGTGCCGCTCGAGACCGTAGCCTCAAAACGCACCAACGGATAGGCATAATCAATGAGTTTGATCGAGTGAACTGTAACCTGTCGCGGCGGCATTTCAACCGACTTGCCGGCCCGTGCCAGCTTGTACGCCCGCACCCCACCAACCTTGATTGCTGAGTACTGACTGGGGGTTTGGGTAATTTCGCCCTCAAACCGCCGTAGAGCCGCCTCCAGCTCCTGTTGAGTCGGTTTATGGCTAGATATAGCGCTCAGCTCCCCTTCCCGGTCACCGGTCGTAGAAGTCGCCCCCAACGTCATCTCGGCCAAATAGGTCTTATCAAGCTTGGAGAATTGGGTGGCCTGCTTGGTGGCAGCGCCTATCAACATCAGCATCAGACCGGTCGCCGAGGGGTCAAGGGTGCCGGCGTGGCCAATCTTGCGCACTCCGGTCTGGCGGCGTAACGCGCGAATAATATCAAACGAGGTGATACCGGCCGGTTTGTCGATGAGTAAAAGACCGCTTAAATCGGTTGGTGGCGGCTTAGTAGTCAAATTCGTCGAGACGCTGGGCAAAGATGGGGTTGTTGGTCGGGTTCGGCGATTTAGCCGGCTGGGTGGTCGGATTGGGCTTGGGG
>DATKHK010000120.1:0-7827 GCA_035510255.1 Saccharimonadales bacterium (SeqCode)
ATGTCCACCCATAACGCCAGCCAGCCCAATAGGGCCTGTGGTATCGGCAATCAACAGGTCAGATGAATTGAGCTTGCGCTCCACCCCATCGAGTGTTACCAGCTGTTCTCCGGCTTCAGCCAACCGGACACTGAGAGGAAGCTTCACCTTGGCAGCGTCGAAAGCGTGTAGTGGTTGACCATACTCCAACATGCAGTAGTTGGTCACATCAACCACGATGTTGATCGAGCGGATTCCGGCGGCCTGCAGGGATTGCTGTAACCAGTCGGGCGAAGGCTTACTCAGATTTACATCAAGCTTCGCTAGCAGGTAGCGGCCCACCAGCTCCGGCTGCTTGACCTGGCACTCAATCGCTTCATCGGCATCAGGAAGCGGTCCAGGGTCGGTGATAGCGGCTTTCTGGCCACTGTGAGCCGCAACCTCACGAGCTAGCCAAACAATACCGTTTAAATCCCAGCGATTAGCCGCTGTTGTTGCATCAATTACATCACTTACAGATACAAGCTCTACAATCTTATGCCCAATAGGTGCATCCTGATTCAGCACCATAATGCCGGCGTGATTGGTGCTAAGACCCAGCTCGGCTTCGCTGCAAATCATTCCATGGGACTCAACACCCCGCAGCGTGGCGGTCTCGATGGAGGTGCCATCGGGGAGCTTGGCGCCAATCAGGGCGACCGGCACCTTCTGGCCAACCGCGATATTGGGCGCGCCACAGACAATCTGCAGGGTGCCATCTTTAACCTTGACCTCTGCTAACTGTAATTTGTCGGCTTGAGGATGCGGCGTAACGCTCATTACCTCGCCCACCACGATTTTTGGATCAAGAGCACTAGCGGCAGCTATCTGCTCGACCTCCACACCGGCTAGCTCCAAGGCATCGGCCATTTCTCGAGCAGACAGCGGCTTACTCAGGTACTGGTTAAGCCAATCAACCGGGATTTTCACTAAAACTGCTCCAAAAATCTTAGGTTTGGCCGCCAAAACCCGCGGATATCCGGTATGTCATACTTAATAGCGGCAATCCGCTCCGGCCCAAACCCAAAGGCAAAGCCATTATAGACCGCCGGATCAATCCCAACATTCCGTAGGACTTGGGGATGTACCATGCCGGCTCCACCAAGCTCCAGCCATCCGGTATCGCTGCACATTTTACAACCTTTGCCCTTACAAGACGGGCAGGTCGCGTGTAACTCTACGGAGGGCTCGGTATAGGGAAAGTAGTTCGGCAACAGCTTGATTTCAGTGGTTTCGCCCAACAGCCCGCGCATCATGGCATACAGCGTGCCTTTTAGGTCAGCCATGCTGATGCCCCGATCGACAACCAGGCCCTCAATCTGGTGAAACATCCAGACGTGGCGGCTATCCTCGTCTTCATTGCGGTAAACCTTCCCAGGGGCGACAATCCGAATCGGCGGCTGATTCTCCTCCATGTAGCGAATCTGAAGGTTTGAGGTGTGAGTCCGCGGCAAATTGCCACCTTCCAGATAAAAGGTGTCCTGCATATCGCGGGCCGGATGTCCCTCCGGAATGTTAAGTGCTTCAAAGTTATACCACTCGGTCTCAATTTCGGGACCGTCTATCACCGTAAAGCCCATCTGCCAGTAAATACGCACCAAATCATCAATCAAGCTAAGGACCGGATGGGCATGGCCATAAGCATTGGGTGCGTCAACCGGCGCGGTAACATCCAGAGTAATTTCGGAGACCGCCTGCTCTAGCTGGGTCTGCCGCAGTTTAGCCTTCTGTTTGTCAAAGGCTTGCTCTAGCTCCAGCCTCAGCTGGTTAGCCGCAGTGCCGGCCGCTGCCCGCTCGGCCGCTGGTAGCTCCCCTACGGCTCGCAGTTGATGAGTTACTGTTCCGTTACGACCAAGATAACTAGTACGCAGCTTTTCCAACTCAGCTTCATCTGTAGTTGATGTAATTCTTTCAACAATCTCATTAAGGTTAATGGCCACGACGAGCTACCATGTAAAACTCAACTAGCCCAAACAGTAAAACCAGCAGTATCGCGTCACGTAGGTTTAACTGCTGCAAGCTACTCAAGGCTAATAGTATGGCCAGATAGCTGCCCACCAGGAGGCCGCGCCGACCCGAATCGGTGATCCGCCGACGAGAAGTTAAAGGAGTGGTTGCTGAATTGGATCTAGATAGTACCGCTGCTACCATGTAAAAAAGAGCGGCGGCTACACCTGAAAATCCAGCTAGCACCAGCACGAACCAAGCCGTTACACCGAGTGGACCAATGGTTAACGGAGTAGTAAGTCGCATTACTATAAGCGCCAGCACTAGAGCTGCACTACCAACCAGTGAAACCGTTCCAATATAACTTTTTACCAGCAGTGACACAGCACCCTAACCTCTTAGTATGGCTCTAGTATGTCAAAATAGCCCTAAAGCTTCAAACGGTTTAGTATATAGCCATGTCCGCCCTCGATACATATAAGCAGCTTCTAGCCGAGTTTGTCGCCTTTCCGAGCATCTCGACCGATAGCGCGTACTCCTCAGAGATTACCAAGACCGCTGGCTGGCTGGTAAAGCTGCTAGAGGGCCACGGCTTCGCGGCCGAGACTTGGAGCGCTCCCGGCATAAATCCGGTCGTGTACGGGCGCTACGAGGTTTCTGACCCAAAAGCCGCGACCATCCTGGTATACGGCCACTATGACGTTCAGCCGGCGGACGAGGCTGACGGTTGGCAAAGCGCGCCCTTCAGCTTGGCCGAACGTCATAACCGGTTGTTTGGGCGCGGTGTGGTCGATAATAAGGGCCAGATCCTCGTCCACATTGCTACTGTCGCTGAGCTGATTAAAAGTAAGCAGTTGGCGCACAATATCATCTTCTTGATTGAGGGCAATGAGGAGACTGGGTCAACCGGCCTCAGCAAGTTGCTCCAGGATCATCACGAGCAGCTTATAAGCGACCACATTCTGATTTCAGATGGTGAAATTCCCTACCGTCCGACCATTGAGGCAAGCTTGCGCGGTGGATTTAACCTGCGCATTCACTATCGCACCGCTAAAACCAACCTCCACTCCGGGATCTACGGTGGCGGTATACCTAACGCCGCCCAAGAGCTAAGCCAGTTACTGGGCAGTCTCTATGATAGCCATAAACGCCTAACCGTTCCTGGTTTTTATGATGATGTTGATGCAATTACATCGAAGCAAACAGCCGCCACCGAGCAGCTGTTTGTCGGTAAGGATCGATTGCAAGAGATCACCGGCGCGCAATCAACACTACATCACCGAGACTATCCGTATGGTATTGCTACCAGTTTGCTTCCGAGTCTTGAAGTAAGCGGCGTTCAGTCGGGATACACCGGTGCAGGATTTGCCAATATTATTCCGGCCGAAGCCGAAGCCCGGCTTAATGTCCGCATTGTGGCCTCCCAGAGAACCCACAAGGTGTACTCGCTGCTAGAAGACTACATCCACAAGCAAACTCCGGCCTATGTGGACTGTGAGGTTGAAATGGATATGGCCTGTGAGCCGATTAAACTCGTCATCGATAGCCCGATCGTCACCCATACTCGAAAACTGCTACACCAGGCCTATGGCAAGCAGCCACTGTTTGCCTATTCTGGCGGATCAATTCCCATAGTTAGCGACTTCAAGGCCCTATTTGGTAAAGACTGCCTGCTGGTCAACCTCGGCAACGATGACTGCAACATGCATGGGATTGATGAGAACTTCGAAATTGGCCTGTTAGAAAAGGGGTTGGCCTTTAGCCAGCTATTCTTTTCCCAGCCGATACAATAAGTGCAAGTAGATGCGGGCCGGACGAAGTTTCACCCAATGAGTAAAGACTTAGTTGGCGCTTGCCGGCCCGCTAATATCCTAGCGAGCATCTGAGCTACTAAGATATTTGAGAGTGGGTCGCTATATGAAGCGACGAGGTGCGGTCGCTACCGTTATCTGGTAGCTGCAAGTCATATTGCTCGCCACATACTGTCACGAGCAAGCAAAACTTGCAGATACCGGCGAAACCTGTGGCCGCACGTGGCAAGATTTCTTTAACAGTAGGACAAGTCCGGTTAGAAATAAGGGGGATACTTCTAAACCGGGCTAATCCCACTGCTAACGGTAGCTAGAAGAGGTGCGTGAAAGAGGTTTTCAAGGTTGATCGTTAGCGGAGCCAACGAACTGTCTTGAATATAGCACAAGAAGTATAAAAAAGTCAACAGTTTCTCTGGAAAAAAGTGTTGTTTTTTTATCTACGTTATAATTGCTACTACAGGAGACCGATTGTTTGCTTCACCTGGGAAAGCTTTTCTTCGGCGATAGCGCCGGCCTTTTGGCGGCCATCTTCCAGTAATGCTAGTAGTTCTCGTTCATCCGACATCAGCTCATCGTGCCGGTGCTGGATTGGCTCGAGATGCTCCACTACCGCCTCGGCTAGATCGGTTTTGAATTCGGCATAGCCTTTTCCAGCGTAAGCCTGTTCTAGTTCCGAAACCCCTCGTCCGGTAATTGCTGAAAAAATCTCCAGAAGATTGCTGACTGCCGGCTTATCCTTAGCGGCCTTGATCTCGCTACCGGAGTCGGTAACTGCACGGCTAAGCTTTTGCCGTATGAGTTCCGGACTATCAGTGAGCATGATATTCCCCGAAGAATCGTCGTCGCTTTTACTCATCTTGGAGGCGGGGTTTTGCAGATTCATAATTCTAGCACCGGCCTCAGGATGGGTAGCCTTGGGAAGAGTAAAGGTTGGGCCATAGAGGTTGTTAAAGCGGTTGGCGATATCACGCGCCAGCTCAACATGCTGGCGTTGGTCGTTACCAACCGGTACCTCATTAGCGCTATACAGCAAGATGTCGGCAGCCATCAGGATCGGATAGTTAAAAATACTGGCCAGCTGACCTTCCGCCCCGCTTTTGGCTGTCTTGTCTTTGTATTGCGTCATCCGGCTGAGCTCGCCTACCGTGACGTAATTATTAAAGATCCAGCAAAGCTCGGCGTGGGCCGGAACCTGTGACTGCACATAAAACGTTACCTTAGCCGGATCCAAGCCGGCAGCCAGATATAAAGCGGCATTCGAAAGCGTGCGCCGACGTAGATCAACCGGATCAATCCGCGCTGCAATCGAGTGGAGGTTAGGGATAAAGAAAAAATACTCAATATCCTCAGCGACAGCCGCACTTTGCAGCTCAACCCAGGGCTTCAACGCGCCCAGATAATTGCCAAGTGTTAGGTCACTATTAGCCCGAATACCAGATAAAACGCGTTTCATGCTTGTATCTTAGTCGTTTGCCTGCGGCTTGTCGACCAACAGCGGCTCAACCGCCGGCGAGCTATCAGCGATCTTTACAACGTCCTTATCGATTTTCTTCAGCTCCTTGTGAGCGGTATTAAAGTGATTAACGGTCGTACCCAGAGAATTGCCCAACTTTTGCATATACAGGTCATAGGTCTGAATGTGGCGGCCTAGCTCCCCCACCCGTTGCTGGATCTCCTTGGCTTGCTGCTCTATCTGCAACGACCGCAACCCCTGAAGCACGGTTTGCAAATAAGCCATAAAGGAGGTCGGTGAAACGATAATAACGTGTTTATCGCGGAAGGCGTACTCGATTAAATCACGGGCACTGGTCTGCACCGCGCCGACCTTGTTGATAAGCAGATCATAATAGATCGCCTCACTGGGAATAAACATAAATGCGAAATCCATGGTTTTCTCGGAAGGGCGAATGTATTTGGCGGTTTCGTCAATGCGGTTCTTCAGATCAACCTTGAAAGATCGTTCCAGGGCAGCCCGAGCAGCAGCATCCTTTTCGGCAATTAGACGGTTATAGTTCTCCAGTGAAAACTTGGAGTCAATCGCCAGCACCTTGCCGTCCAGATGGATGACCGCATCAACAATGTCGCCGTCCTTAAACTTGTACTGCAGGCTAAACTGGCTGGGTGCCAGCATATTTTCGAGGACTTGTTGTAGATAATACTCACCGAGAACACCCCGCTGCTTTGGGTTTTGCAGGACATTTTGCAGGGTTTGCAAACGATCGGCCACATCTACCACCTGCTCATTCCCTTTTTGCAGCTTCACTAGGCTTTGAGTAACCTCGGTGATCAGCTTGGAGGATTCTTTAAACTGTTGATACATGACGCTACGCATCTGCTCGTTCGACTTATCCATACGGTCGTCGAGACGATCTGTCAGCTTACTCAGCTGTTCCTGCATTAAGAGGAAACTTTTATCCTCGGCCGGTACCTGCGTCACCCGGCGAACGGTTATGCCAATATAGGCAGCGCTCACCACTACAATTGCTACTATAATTGCGCCTACGATCAGTTCCATGGCTTCATTGTACGGTATTTGTACGCTTTTGTCAGGCCGCTTCAGGCAGCTATACTGCTCGCATGAGTACCGCACAAGAAGAGCTGATCATACTGGTAGACGAGCAGGACAATCAGATTGGCACCGCCCCTAAACTGGCCAGCCACCATCAGCTTACTCCGCTGCATCGCGCCTTCTCTTGTTTTGTATTTGATGACGCTGGGCGCTTTCTAGTAACCCGGCGGGCGCGCAGTAAAAAAGTCTTTCCGGGAATCTGGACGAATAGCTGCTGCGGCCATCCAGCGCCTGGCGAACCAATGGCAGCGGCCATCCAGCGGCGGCTGCAGTTCGAACTGGGCATGCGAGCAGACCAAATCAAAATAGCCTTACCCGACTTTCGCTATACCGCCCGCTACCGAAAAATCGTTGAAAATGAGCTGTGTCCGGTGTATTTGGCGCGCACTAGCGAACAGCCGAAGTCAAATCCGGCGGAGGTCGCCGATTGGCTGTGGCTACCGTGGGCCGAGTGGCTGGATGAGATTAAGCGACGGCCCTGGCGCTACAGCACTTGGAGTCGGAAAGAAACGGGGCTGCTGACCGCCCTACCGCAGCTCGGAGCTGAGCTCGGCCTCGAGCTTCTCTAGCGCGATCCGGCGCATTGAACTGTGGCGCTGCTCTGCCACCGTCATCTCAGCCCAAGTCTTATCGGAGCCTTTAGGCATAAAGATCGGGTTCCAGCCAAACCCCTCGACACCTCGCGGCCGATCGGCAATGGATCCTTCAACCTCGCCGGCAAAGGTACGTAGCCGCGTGCCGTCATACAAGCCATACAAAACCGTGGCAGTAGCGGTCCTATCCTGGTAGCCATCGAGGAACTTACATAAGCCCTCATTGCCCAGTTCGCTCAAGAACCATTTAATCAGTGGGCCCGGCAGACGGCCAAGCGCCTGAAAGGTTAAAGCGGTGTCTTCTATCAGCACCGGCGACCCAATAAGCTTAAAAGCCGCGGTAGCCTTATGAGCCACTACCTCTTCCAGGTCGAGCGACTGAATCTCTTCAAGATCAAGCTTGGTATGTTCGATGGGCAGTTTAAGATAGCGCTGCAGCTGCTCGGCTTTAGCAGCGTTGCCGGTGACGAAGGTTATATCTAGCATATTGCTATAATATATGTTATACTTAGGAAAGTATAGTCCTCCGAAAATAGAAAGGGGGCTGTATGCCCCGTCGTAAATATCGCAGGCTGCGTAAAGATAAAGTCCGCCGTCCACGACCTGGTGATCAAAGCCTATTTGACCACGCCCGAGAGCTGAACACTAACCTCGCCCTAGTCGACGAGGAGCCGATACCAATCCTTTCCACTCGAAAAAATGTCCCCGACCCCGATGCTAAACCCAAACGCGGCAAGGGCAAGGTAATCGGCTGGTACGAGATCGTAGGAGCCCGGACCAAGATATGGGTTCATGGAGCGTCCGACGACGACGCCTGTGGAACCTTCCGGGTATCAAAGTTTCATACGTCACGTGATGCCCCACCAAAGCCAACCGGCAGGTTCAAGCG
>DATKHK010000121.1:0-3534 GCA_035510255.1 Saccharimonadales bacterium (SeqCode)
CCATTGGTCACTACCAAACTGGATGGCGTTTAAAACCTGGCCCAGTTGACGTAGATCACCGCCCGCCGGGACTACCGTTGCGGCCGCGGCAGTGGTGGGCGAAGCGCTGCCGTCGGCACCCGGTAGCTGGGTCAAGGGAGCCGGTTGAACCTTGGCCGCTACCGTGGCGGTTGGTAGCGGCAGGGTTAATTCATCAAAGGAATAGCCCCTCGTAACGTGGTGGGCCGAAGCCACCGAGGCCATCCCGCAAACCAGCACAATAGCTAAGCAGCCCGCCAGCATCCGCTGGTAGGCAATCGGGTGGTATCGGCTAAACGCTGCTACACTCATCGTAATACGGCACGCTATCATAAAAATATGGCTTTGACAAGCCATAAACCGCTCATGCTTGAGTCACGATTTGTTTATAATTTTGCTATAATACCGCTATGTCCACGTCCGATTACGACTATTTTTCCGGCTTCGCCCATAGCTTTTCGAGCCGCTTTCCGGCGGTAGCGGTCGATGGCGACTACTATGATCTGCCCGGCACCACGGTCTACCACACCTACACCCAAGCCCTACCCGGCAAGGGCCGTCTCGAAGTAAACCTCACCACACCGGAAGCCGCGGCCGCCTTTGAGTGGACCATCGAGATCACCCTTAACGACAAGGCCGCCGGACGGTTTATTCATATAATCGCGCGCCGCGACAACAGTGTCGTTGAGACCTACGGCAAGACCGTCATCCCTTTAACGCCGTCTCGTAGTGCCGAAATTCAAGCCCTACTAGCGTCCCTTTAATCCGAGGACTGAGTGGCCGCTAGCCCCGGTGCCGCGTTGCGCTGTTGCCAGCGTCCCCAGGCCGCCCGCATACGTATGCCATAACGATCAAGCAACAGATTTGTTAACCCATAGGCAATCACGGCGTAGCCGACTCCAAGTAGCGCATCAAAAGCGTAATGTTCACCCATGTAGATAATCCCAATCCACATCGAAATCGGATACCAGGTAAAGGCAGCTGCCCAGCGCCAGCCAAAGGCCCGCCGAATAAACAGCCACATCAGGGTTGGATAGGCGGCGTGCAACGACGGCACCGCCGCCACCTCGTTGGGGCTGAATTTTTGATAAATTGAGGGGAAGTTATGCACACCGATCGAGTACCACACGTCATTCGCAATCCTCTCGATATGGGGAATATAGCCCATCTGGGCCGCCATCCAGGGCGGCGCAGCCGGAAAGACAATGTAGGTAATAAACCCGGCATAGGAAAGTAGGAGGAAGGCTATGACGTAGCGGTTGAAATACGCCGGCCGAAGCTTCCAGATAGCAATACCGATGACCAGGGGTGTCAAAAAGTGGCACATATATAAGATATAGAAATAGTAATCATACCAAACGAGATGGCCGTGCCAGAGCAAGTGCTGTAGCCAGATCGTCGGCAGGGTACCGTGGAACAGCCAGCGGTCGAAATCGATCATTTGGCTGTAGTGCACATGCTTATTAATGTACGGCACGAAGCTGCGCAGACCTTCATAGGTTAGCAGCAGCAGCACAAATGGCCCGAAGCTAAAGATAAACTGGCGCCCCTGCCCATACAGCACGAACAGCATCAAAAAGATCATGAATAGCAGGTCCGGTGTCCAAATAGCCCGCCAGAAGAACAGGATATACAACATACAGACAAAGTAAAAGGCACGCAGGAGGAAGAGGCGTCGGTTTGAGCGGTAAGCGGCGCGCAATTGAGACGCAAGTTGAGAGAGTTTAGCCAAAAACCTACCTGTTATAAATCTATTATACCGCTTATGACTGGCCGATCAAAATACCGCGGCCCCAACACCCCATTCGGCAGCCAGCACTTCCAGTTCATGCCGCTCAATCGCCGCCCGCATATCCGCCATCAGGCTGAGCACAAAGTGCAGGTTATGGATGGTGGCCAGCCGCGGCCCCAGCGCCTCACCGGCATGAAACAGGTGCCGCAGGTAAGCCCGGCTATGCGTTTGGCACACGCGGCAGTCGCAGGCGGGGTCGATCGGCCCGGTGGCGTCGGCGTAGGCGGCCGCCTCAATATTTAAACGAAATTTGTTGGCCGGTTTGCCGCCGGCCGCGGGCGAGAGATAAACCGCGCCATTGCGGGCCATGCGGGTAGCCGCCACGCAGTCAAAGGTATCAATACCGCGAACAACGCCGGCAAACAGGTCACTGATCTCGCCGATCCCCAGCAAGTGGCGCGGTTTGGCCGCGTTGAGCAGCGGCGCGGTCCACTCCAAAATGTCATACATGTCCTGCTTGCTTCGGCCCAATGACCCGCCAATGGCATAGCCGGGAAAATCGAGGCCATCAATAAATCGCGCACTAGACTCGCGCAAACTCCGATAGGCCCCGCCCTGCACAATGCCGTACAGCGCCTGTGTTTCCCGGTTAGTCCAGGCTTTCAGGCTGCGCTCGGCCCAGGCATGGGTACGGGCCAGTGCCGCCGCTGTGTAGCGCTCATCATGCAGTGGCGAGGTACATTCATCAAATGCCAGGATAATGTCGGCGCCAATCTGCTGCTGCAGTTCAATCGAGCGCTCAGCGGTAAAGCGGTGCAGCGAGCCGTCTAAGTGGGAGCGGAAGCTCACGCCGTCTTCATCCACCGTCATCAGCTTGCGCTTGGTGACACGCCGTTCCGGCAGATCCTCATCCGGAAAAATATTGCTAATTTTGCTAACGCCGTGCTCCAGCCCAAACCCCAACGAAAACACTTGGAACCCACCGCTGTCGGTGAAGGTTGGCCCGTCCCAAGCCATAAACTTGCCCAACCCGCCATGCCGCGCCACCAGCTCCGCGCCCGGCCGCAAGTACAGATGGTAGGTATTAGCCAGCACCGCCGGCGCCTTAAGCTCATGCAGATCATTAACATCTAATGTTTTAACGGTCGCCTGGGTACCGACCGGAATAAAGGCCGGTGTCTCAATGTCACCGTGCGGCGTGTGGATCGTCCCCCGCCGCGCCGCGCCATCGGCTTCATGAAGTTTAAATGAAAACGCCATGGGTTAGATGATACCAGATAGCAAAGAGGTGCAAAGCGAGAAATCCATCCCCGCCTTGCACCCGGTTCACGCCCTAAACGCCTCAACGCCTGATTGGTTTTGGGTGACAGGACTCTCCCTCTTCTATTCTAGGAGCCAGTCTAGCTGCTACGACCAGCAAGCCGAGCGGTCCAGCCAGTAGCAGAGGCATATACACGTAATAGACAAGCTGGAGTGGATTTGCCCAGTCCATACCCCGTTTGCGCTCCGCCGCAAACAGCTGGATCCAAGCCAGCAGGCCCGCAGCCACCCACATACACGCAAAATCGTCTTCGCTGACAACAAACACGAGAGCAATCATTATGATTGCGACTAGCAATGGAAACAGATACCACAGCCCGGCTCTTTTTGTCATGCTTCCGCCCTCTGTGCGAAATAGGATATGAGGTACACCTACATTTGTAAGCTCCTCTAATTTTACCATTTTTACGGAAAGAGCCCCCCAGACAACAGGAGACTTCCGTGCTGCTTGGGAGCTATTGCTA
>DATKHK010000122.1:0-11427 GCA_035510255.1 Saccharimonadales bacterium (SeqCode)
GGTAACCTCAATGCTGGGGGGCGCGATTAAGTCGCGTAGGCTGACGATCCCCTGGCGGTAGATTGCCTCGGCTTCAGCCTGCTCCCGAGCGCGCTGGGCTTCCGCTAAAGCGATTGGGTCGTCGGTTTTCTTCTTGCCGAAAATACCCACTAGAATGGCCCCCCGCTGGCCAACTGCTGTGGCGTATCGCCTTGACCCTTGGTTACCGCGGCCGTCTGGAGCTGGCCGGCATCGACCAGCTTTTGGTTTTGGGCGACATCGGGGTTGTAGGAAGAGTAGTAGAGGTCAATCAGCTCCTGGGTGTTTAGGGGGATATTGCGTACCCCAATCTGGCTGAGGCCGCTACAAACCAACTGTACTCGCTGCGACAGCTCGTCTTTGAACGCCTTAAAATCATTCTCGCCCAGGGTGGTAACAACCTGTTTTTTAAACACACCGGCTAGCCCGGAAGCGATGTTTTTATTGTGGAGCGCTGCCATTGCCGGGGGAACGAACGGCACCACAATGTAAAACTGCTTGTCCATAATGTTGACCTCTTCGATCAGCGCCTTAATGTTGGCGATGTAATCGTCCATAAGCAGCGCCAGAAGGTCGTTATCCTGCTCGGTCCGCAGCTGCTGCAGCTTCGCGATATAGTTGTCGAGATCAATCTTCTGCGATTTCACCACGATCTGGATCGAAAAATGGAGTGAGTTCAAAAAGCTTTGATAGGCGTACTCCACCGAATCCCGTTCCTGACTGCTCATAAGGTCGAAGTTGATGGCGCTCGCCATAATTACGGCTCGCAAGCTACCGTCGCGCATCACTACCACTCCATCGCGGATCTCGGAGATCAGCAGAGTATCTTGGGTGCTCGGCTTGCGGTCGGGCTGTTTGGCTGGTGTGGGGGTATTAGCTGGCTTCGGCATGGCGTAAACTGACTGACTCTCCCTCGGCTAATGTGGTGTTATAACGACGGGCTTGGGCGGCAATTTGGGCAACCGTTAAGTCTCCACCCTCGGCGGCTAATTTGAGTATATCACCAGATGGGGGCGCTGTCGAACCGCTTGTGCTTGGCGGCGTTGTGGCGGCGGCCGACTTAGCGGTTCCAGCACTCGCCTTAGCGGCGGCTGCGCTTCGTGGCTTTGACGGAGCTTGCCGGGGAGGTGCAGTCTGCGCCGCGCCGCTCGCTCGCGTCGCCGCCGTACGGGCCTTCATATTCTCGACCGCTTCCTCGCGCACACTTTTTACGGTGTTCTCAATCAGCACATTAAGACCCTGAGCGGTTGCTGAGTCGTTGCTGAGAATATCATCATCCTCGGTTACTTCCGGAGCCGCCCCGATGGCCACCGGCGCGCCAATTCGCTCGGTACCCAATCGGTCCTGTAAATCGACTACCGGCACCTCCTCTGGTTCTTGCAGCTCCGGCTGCTTGGCCGACCACCCCCTGGTATCCACCAAATCCGCTAGCTGGGCCAACTGGCTGCGAACCTGACGCGGATCGCGTACCACCTCAGCTGCCTTTGGGGGCGGAGGCTCCAACCGGAAAACCTCAGCGATCGGCTCCTTCTGCCAGAACCGCGTGCGCGGATGCACGAAAAACTCAACTATTGCTACCAAATAGGTTTCCATCGGCTGGTCTTCGCGCTGGTACAGGCCGAGTCCGAGCAGTGCCAGCATCGGCGGCAACCCAAAGATAACCCAGAGCGCTATCGAGAGAGGCTTGAGAATAGCAAAGGTCAGCAAGCCATACCCAACGCCAATCATGGCGTAGATAAATTGCTTTAAGCTGAGCGGACCAAGGATCTTATCCTCGGCCTCAACATTTTGCGGAACCTTATATGTGCCCATCCCCTCCTCGTATTCCTATCTGCTATTATACCGCTAATGCTTACTCCCTGCCTAGCAGCAATTACAGATAGTCGCGCAGCCGCCCGCTGGCATCTAGCCGATCAAATAGGTCGTTGGCTTCTTGTTCGGCCGCGGTCTCACTGAGCCCTCGGTCCTTCGCATCCTTAATCGCCGCCTCTCTAAAGGTATTTAGAAGGGTGGTGTGGGTATCTCTATCTGTTGCCATATCTTTGGTAATTTGGTCCACGACCGCCGCCCGTATCTCCTCGCCCTTCGCGCCGGCGCCAAACGCCTCCTCGTTCCGGGCCATACCCAAGAGGAAGTGTAGCTTCTTCTCGCCACTCATCTCATTTCGATCTTTGTAGGCAAAGTTTTGGCGCAAATAGCCGGCTCCCACATTTTCGGCAAATAGCTCGGCGGCCCTTTTAGCTTGAGGCAGTTCGCGGCCGGTTCCCAGGGAGGAGAGGACTTGGAAGTTACGGTCGGAGAAGCTGTTGCTCTTGATCTTAGAGGCGTCAAGATCACGCAGCTTGGCGCCCACGGTGTCTTTCAAGACAAAGGCCGCGTCCCGCTGCTCGGGGTTTGGCGTTAGCCCAAGCGCCAGCGGCTCAGCGCCATAGTTAGAAAACCCTTGTCGGGTAAAGGCCAGCAGCTCGTGGGTAGCTTGGCGGTGGGCGGTGCTGGAAGCTGTGGCCATCTCGCGGGTTTTCTGGATTGCGGCCGATAGGGGCGGTTTTAATGAATCGTTCTTGCCCAGGACCTGCATCATGCCCTCGCGCCACAGCTCATTGCCGGTGAGTTCGGACAAGCTCTCGGCGTTGACCGCCCGTAGCCGGCTCATATAGGTGCTCTGTTGGGTTAGCAGCGCTTGCCGCTTGCCCGGGTCGGTTTCCAGGCTGGCTTGTTGGCCCAAGTAGTAATGCATCAGCGCGTGCTCCAGATTGTGACTATCCTGCGCCTCGTGAAGCGACTCAATATCTTTGGCGTGGTTGCTCACGAGCGAACTGCGGATAGCCTGACGCGTCGATAGGTCTCCGGATGAAGCGGCAAACAGCTTGGTGCCCGGCCCCACCAGAAATTCACGGAAGCCCTTGCCCGGGATCTTGTTTAATGCGCCGTACCTGCCTTCGCCCCGCGCCAAACCCTTATGGATCTCGTCGGCTTTATCTAGCCGCGCCCGCTGGGCCCTTTCGCGGGCCACCCGGCTATTTACGGTGTTCCAGTGCCCCCTCATGCCGCTTCGGGTTACCTCGCCGATGGCACCATACGCCGCACTCATGGCACCACCCGCCCACTTAAAGGTAGCCGGCACCGCCGCGAAGCAGGCCGCGACCACCAAGAGTTTAATAATCGAGGTGCCGGCCGTTACGCCGATTCCCGCCGCCCCACCCGGATTGGTGGCTACCGGAATTAAGCCACCCACATCGCCGGCTACGCTGAGTAAGGCCATGATAATGGGGTACATTAGCACTAGCTTCACAAAGGTGCTTAACCACTTATTAAAGTAAACCTCGGTATTTGGCAGTACCCAAGCAGCGAAGGCTAGCGGTGACACTACAATGAGCAGGCCCAGCAAAAAATAGCGCACCGCTAGGGTAGTGATAAAGCCGATGGCGGCGATGGCGATGGCCAAGAAAACCGGTAGTGCCAGCGCCGTGCTTACAAGAGCCAGCGACACCAGCGCTCCGGCGGCGATGCCGGTGGTGAGGTTTTCAATTATCGTCTGGCCGATGCTGGCACTACCTAATCCATTACTAGTGACGCTACCAATCAGGCCGCCAATACCATTACCGAGAATGTTGCCGATATCAATCAGTCCACTCGATAACACATAGGAAAACTGGACTAGTATCACTCCCGCTACCAGTTTAGGTATCATTTTTTTGATGGCATAGGCGTCGATATTGAACTGCAGCACATGGGCAAAAATCAGCACCAGGAAAATCAGTACAAACAGGGTGTCCGCGAGCAACCGAATGGCGCTCCAGGTGTCATACAGCGGGTAGTGGGTGCCGCCATTACTAATTTGAAGCGGCTGCACATTCAGAAACTGCTGCATCAAATCCTTGGCGGCGCCGCTGATAAAATGGGCGATGCTATCAAACATTGGACAGGTCAACCAACCGAAGGTCGAGGAGCTGGCCTCGCATGAATCTTGGTTAATACCGGTGCTGCCATCAGCCCCTACGGTTACTCCGCCCTGTGGATTGGAGCTGTCTGTGGTGCCATTGCTTGGAGTGGTCTGGTCGGGGCAGTTGGTTGAGCCACTTGGATTGCTTTGGGTGCCACCTGGGTTGCTGGGTTGAGTGCTGCACTGCGCGCTGGAGCTACTGCTGGTGGTGTCGGGCGCGGCATAGGCAACACCAATAACCGGCCCCGCTACAGCAGCGGTTCCGGTTGATTCAAAGTAGCTAGAAAATAACAGCGGTGCGGCGGCAGTGCCCAGGAGATAACCAAATACGGCTAGGAGTGCCGCCAGCCCGGCGCGCCTTGCACGCATGACGGTCTATCCTCACTCTATATAGCGAATAAGTCATAATATCTTATCTGGATACCAGATACAAGCACAAGGGCTGGTCAGGTTTCGTCGGGTTCTTCCGGCTCGGAGGCACTGACACCTGGCGGCAGGATGACGCCACCGGGACTGACTGTCTCACCACTGCCGCCTCCAGAAGATGGTGGCGTGCTCGGGGTTGGTGTGGTGGGGGTGGTGCCAGTCTCGCCAAGATCGCCAAGGTCGTCGCGCCCTCTACTAGCTCCAGAAAAGGCTGAGACCTGGCCACCCATCATTGCATTTGCGTCTTCACCGTGCCATCGCGCGCTTAATATTGGCGACTGGGCAGCTGTCCTCTTGACCGCTTCGCTGATCATTTGGCGACCCTCCATGACCGCAGTAGTGTCTCCCGCACCCGCCGCCTCTCCAGCCGCCCTGGCCGTTTGGAGATTTCTGACCACGTCAGCTTCTAGCTTGACCTCGCCGGCTTCATGTTGGCGCAACGCTTCTTTTACGCCTCCAAGCGACACCTTTGAGTTAACAATCGTCTTTTGGCCGGTGCCAGTTTGGTTAAAGATACGATCAGCGTTCTTTTGGGATAGACCCATGGCGGTTGCCGCACCCATAATGATGTGGCCGTTTTCATCTACTGCATCGCCGGCATTGGCATTAAAGGTTTCCATAAGGATGGAATCCTTCTTGATTCCACCGTGGTTCACGTCTACGACCTCGCTCATTAGCTTTTGGAAGTTGGCCCGCTTGGTTGCATTATTGGGATCTTGATCGAGTCCCATTTTCTTCCAAATAGCCTGCTGGAAGTCTTCCATGTCAAGCGCCCCCTGCTTGCTGGCCATTTTGCCAATTACAACCGCGTCTTGCAGGCTGGTCGTATCTGCCTTTGCAATATCTTTTAGCTCTCCCATCCCGGTACCGGCATACAGCTCTTCGCGGGCTTTTTCGGCCTGCCGCCGCAGTGCCTCCTGCTGCCTTTCAACGTACTCCCCTTTACCGGTAACCGAGCCGGTCATCCAACGAGAGTAGGCACCTTTCCTAACGTTACCCAACTTTCTAGACCCAAAGGCTTTTGGCTCGTCCTCTGTCGCCCAGTTAGTTAGGCGCGCCTCCTTCTTGGCAGCTCGGCGGGCCTGCAGGGCTTGCATCGGCTTGCTGTTCTCCACCTTGTTGGCTGCCGAACTCTTGGCCCCGCTGGTGCGGTCGGCAACAAAGCCAGCGGCAAAACTCATAGCCCCGCCCGCCCACTTAAAGGTCATGGGCACCATAAAGAAGGCAATAATCGGGAAGAGCGAGGCGATTATTCCCGATAGCCCGCCGGTGTTGTCGTATGATGGCGCGTGGTTTTGGGTATAGGTGCCAATACTGGCTACCGCAAATAGCATCATGATCATCGCGTACATCAGCGAGATCTTAATAAAGTTCGATAGCCACATTTTAAAGAAGCGCTCGGTGTTTGGCAGCACCCACGCGGCAAAGGCCAGCGGCGAGAGCACGACCAGCATGATAATCAGCAGCTGGCGGACTACTAGGGTTAGAAGGACCCCGGCGGCACCAATTAAAGCGACGACGGCAAGTGTAAGTAGGCCTGGTACCGCTATTATCAATAGCCCCACCGCCGCGAAGCCCAGCGCACCCTCCATAAAGGTCAACGTACCGGTAGAGCCGGTTGCAATACCATGGAGTACTCCCACATTAACCAGGCCGCTAATCCCCTCGCCCAAAATATTGCCAAGATCGATAATTACAGCACTAATAACATACGAAAACTGCACCAAAATTACCGCCGCCACAAATTTTGGCAGCATTTTTTTAATCGCGTAGGTTTCAATGTTCAGCTGTACGGTATTTGCAAAGATCATCACCAAAAAGATAATTACAAAGAACACGTTAGCCAGGGTCTGCATACTCTGCCAGACGGCATAGGTTGGGCTGCTAGATGGGTCGGTGTCGTATAACGGTGGCGTTGTTAGCAGTGGCTCAACGACCTTCACCAGGATAGTATTAATCCCCTTGTCGGCTACCTCAATAATTGAACACATGATCCAGCCCAGTGCACCGGCGGATTGGGCGGCGTTACAAGCGTCGTCGAAGCCCGGAGGGGGCGTGGGTGAAGGAGTTGGTGAGGGGGGTGGCGAGCTCTTGGCATTATTCCACCCAGCCTCACAATCTGCCTGGCTCCCCAGTGTTTTACTGCCGCTGCCCAGGGCGGCACAAACACTTATGGGCTTACCAGCTGTCTGATCGTCATATCCAATCTCACAGGCTGCAATTGATGGGGGGCTACCACTTTCAATACTATTGCAGGCTTGTTGGGAGGCGGAGCTAGGGTTTGTGGGTGGCTGAGGCGCAGGCCCGGCTGCAATTTGCTGCTCTAGGTTCCACCCAGCTTGGCATTGGGCCTGCTCTAGTGAGTTTGGGTTTCTACTGCCGGGCCCCATTGAGTTTGGGCATACTTTGTTAATGGACTGTCCACCAGCGGCGCCATCGTATCCGATCTCACAGGACTTTATCTCTCCTGGAGTGCCACCAGTTTCAATCTGGCCACAATTCTTCTGCGCGGCCTGGCTGTAGGCCTGGACCGGCTGCGCAATAGACTCAGCAAAAAACCCGATAAGGATTACACAGACATACGCCGCGGCCACCAGGCTGTATTTAACCGCCCTGCTCATAAGCATAAGTGTAATGGATTTTAATCGAGAATGCACGTATTTGCTATCCTGCTGCCCGCCTCGCTTATTTTGACAGCCAGCCTATCTGATGGCAGAATAAAAGCAAATGAAAAAGTTTTTACGCTTATTTGCTGTTCTAGGGCTTCTTGCTTACGGTGCGGCGGTTATTCTTCCCGCCCCTACTCTCGCCGATACCTGTACCAGCTCGGGGGGCGTGGATGTTAGTGGTGCGCTTGGTGTAGGCAACTGCGTTGGTGGTAATGGCATCAATCCTATCTATGCGCTGATCTCCATCGTCATCACCTACGCCACCGGTGTACTTGGCCTGGTGATGGTGTTGATGATTGTCATTGCCGGCTTACAGTATGTCGTCTCCAACGGCAGTCCGGATGTGGTCCGAGCCGCTAAAACCCGTATTACGAACGTGGCAACAGGCTTCGTGCTGTTCGTTCTTATGTGGGGTATTTTGCAGACCCTACTACCCCCGGGCGCGAGCGTGTTTAAATGAGTCCGCTGCGTATTGCCGACATCCTTCCTAATGTGTTTGCACCATTGGGAGGACAGCCCATTACCAGTATTACCCAGATTCCCCTGATTGTGGCCGGTCTTATTCAAATCTTACTTATCGTTATCGCGGCCCTGGCGGTAATCTTCATTATTGTGTCGGGGATTCAGTATATCGCGTCGGAGGGCGATCCCAGTAAAACTGCCAATGCCAAGAATGCTCTTAAGAACGCCATTATCGGCGTTATACTATCGGCCAGCGCCTATTTGATCGTTGACTATTTAGCGAGGCAGTTCTCATGATTAGCCAGCTCAGGTCGTTATTTTTTCTCTTGTTAGTTGTCGGAGCATCATTGGTGATCACTGTGCCCTACCCCGCTCAGGCTGCTCCCAGCTCTCAGGATACCGCTAACGCCAACGCCGCGGCCAACACCTATTGTCTGGCTAAATATCCTATAGAGGGTAATGCCAAAAACCCCTCAGGCGGAAATCCCGTCGATGCCAACTTCTCGGCGCGTGAGACCTGTATCCAGTACTACGCGCAAGAGCTAGAGGCTAAGTATTACGGCGGCTCAAAGCCTACCACCAGCCAATGTAATGCGCTGGGTGGCAGCAAAGCCGGTATTTGCAAGAGCGCCATCGCGGCAGCATCCACGGCGCCCAAGCCAGGGAAGGCTGCACCACCGACTATCCCAAGCGGCCCTACAACACCGAGTACCTGCAGCGCCTCCGGTGCCTGCATCGACGCGAACGCCGTTGGCATACCGCAGGTTGGTATCGGCAGCGGTTTGCAGACGATCGTTAACATACTGTCTTTTGTAGCCGGTGCGCTTTCGGTGGCCTTTTTAGCTATTGGTGGCATTCGTTACAGTACCTCCGAGGGTCAATCGCAAAATCTGGCGCAAGCCAAACAGACCATCACCTTCGCAATACTTGGGCTAGCCATCTCGATCTTGGCGCCGTTAATTGTGGACTTTGTGATTGCTCGCGGCCCTCAATAACCCTACTTTGACACCAATTCGCGCATCAGATACAATTCAGGTAGTGAAAAATCTTATGCTAAAAGTAGTGGCCTTACTAACGATGGCATCTATCATAGCTGTTCCCGCCGCTCTGGCTGTGAGCGCCAGCGACGTCCTATCAACCCCGACCTGCAATACCGTTAAACAGGCTGGCGACAACCTGTCCGGCTGCACCACTAGCGAACCCGGTCTTGAGCAGAATGGTGGTCTTGTTACCCAGATCGTCAATACTATTCTCTTTGCCGCCGGTATTGTCGCCCTGGTGTTCATATTGGTTAGCGGTTTCCGCTACATTACCGCCACTGGGGACTCAGCTCGTATCCAGGGGGCTAAGGACACTTTGCTGTATGCCATTATTGGGCTTATTATAACCATCGTAGCGGTTCCTATAGCCGATTTCGTAATTGCCCATGTGGCAGGAGCTTCATAATTATGAAAACTAAATTAATGAAGCTGCTGATCGGCGGCCTGGCCTTTTTGCCAGTGCCGTCATTTGCCAACCCGCAGTGTGCCGGCATTCAGGCGGTTGACTCGACTGCCGACTGTACCGGCACCCAGCTTACTACCAGCTTTGGCGGTATTATCGATACCCTTTTTATTGTTGCCGGCGCCGTGGCCGTACTTATCATGGTAATCGGCGGCATCCGTTACATTACCTCCACCGGTGACTCCAAGCGCATCCAAGCCGCCAAGGACACCATTCTCTACGCCATCATGGGCTTGGTGGTGGTAATCCTGGCTCGTGCGATTGTTGGCTTCGTTCTGGGGAATGTGACGGGATGAACACCCTTGCCCTGGCACTAACCGCCATCTGGATGCACGCGCCGGCTTATCGACTGGCCGACGCCTCAGCTGATCAAAACAACCTATGTACCGGGGCGGGTCTAGGTTCTTGCCATGTCGACAATGGCGTAGTGGTTGATAGCCATAACACCGCCCTAACGAGCGACCTTACTAATAATGTTAAAACTATCATTGAGACTCTGCTGACTGTTGCCGGCGCCGTAGCGGTGCTGATCATTGTGGTGGCCGGCCTGCGCTACATTACCTCCGGTGGCGATGCTACTAGCGTCAAGCAGTCAAAAGACACGCTGCTCTACGCTATTGTTGGCTTGGTCATCGTAATCCTGGCCTATGCCATCGTGAACTTCGTATCGACTAATGTCTAAGGAGACCATAAGCATGAAGCGCTTACTGACCAAAGCTTCCTATATCACTGCCCTAACCCTGCTGACTGTGCCGGCGGCCTTTGCCGGTGTCAGCGATGGCGCTAATGAGGTGCAGCCGACCGGGACGCCGACTAGCCTACCGACTGCTGCCAAGAACATCTCGGATACTCTCATTTACATTGTCGGCGCCGTAGCGGTTATCATGCTGATCATCGGCGGCCTGCGCTATGTCGCTTCCCAGGGCGATGCTGCTGGCGTTAAAGCCGCTAAAGACACTATCTTGTATGGCATTGTTGGTGTCGTCGTAGCTATACTGGCGTATGCAATTGTGGCCTTCGTTACCGGCTCAATCTAATAATGGCCACCTGTTGCAATCTGTGATACAATCCAAGCAAACAAGTAAGGATAACCATTAAAGGAAAAACCGTGAAAGCTTTAGCAATCAATGACAAAGTTTTGAAAGCGGGCGTGTTAGCCCTAAGTTTTACCCCATCTTTTGCTCACGCCGTCGTCGGCTGCTCGGCTGCTGACGAGAATCCGGTAACGTCACCAAATCCCATCGCCTCGGGATCCAACTGTGCTCAGTCTAAAAGCAATACCAATAGCTTGTTTGGCACTACCGGTATTTTCCACACCATCGCCGACACCCTCATTTACATTGTCGGCGCCGTGGCGGTCATCATGCTGATCATCGGCGGCCTGCGCTACGTTATTTCACAGGGCAGCAAAGAGGGTGTGGCTTCAGCCAAAGACACCATTCTTTACGCGGTAATCGGTATCGTGGTAGCAATTCTAGCCTACGCTATCGTCAGCTTCGTCACCGGTTCACTGACAACGCCAAGCACCGCCAGCGGCAGCTAAACCCTACTTAATTCTCTTAACTAAAAAAGACTCCCTTTGGAGTCTTTTTTAGTGGTTGAAGCCGCGAGTCTAGCTCGCGATCACCTTAATCTTTTTAACCTTGTCTTGAATGACCTTAGGAATAGCGATGGTTAAGACACCATTCTTAAGACTAGCCTCAGCCTTATCGGCATTGACGCTCACCGGCATAATAATCGAACGGCTGAACGCTCCCCAATAACACTCTTGGACGTAATAGTTTTCGCGCTCTACCACCGAATCGTCTACCCGCTCCCCACGGATTGTAACCACGTCTTCCGCGATGGCTACTTCCAGCTGCTTGGGATCAACGCCAGCAATTGGTGCTTTTATTACAACGCTCTCTTTGGTCTGGAAGACATCAACGGCTAACTGGCCTTCAACTTCTTGGTCCTCGCCCTCAAGCCAATTCTGCTCCGTCTCTTCGTCGTTCAGGAATTCGTTTTCTAGTACACTCTCGTCGTTGGTTGGATTCTTTCGTGCCACATTGTTCTCCTTAAACCTCTACCAATTTAGACACTCTCGCCTTCACCTAGTGGCAACAAGGGCCTTTTGATTGATTATTCCATAGCTGAATCCCAAAAGCAATACAGGTTTGTTGTCAGACAATATTTAATAATTTTTTAACCTTCATACTCTATCCTAGACAGTAGGCAACCCACTTACCATGAACCCATTACGATACATTTCACGCCTGATAGCTCCACCGATTTGTGTAGGCTGCGGGAGGGAGGGTGCGGTGCTGTGCAGGCAGTGTGTGCTGGCATTGGCCCTGCCGCGGGTCGAGAGCTGTTTTTGGTGCGGTCGATCCAGTGATGATGGCCGCACTTGCTCCATCTGCCGTA
>DATKHK010000123.1:0-3415 GCA_035510255.1 Saccharimonadales bacterium (SeqCode)
CCTCTGGATCTGGGTAGGCATTAAACAAGGCGGTGGGAAGGCCAGCCTGAGAGACCTCCCAGCCGGCCGGATCCTCAGGTAAGGGCGCCGGGCTACCAGAGGCCTGAGCAAGGGGTACTCGCGCAGAAAGAAATGAGCCAATGGCCGCCAGCTGGGGCTTATTAAACGGCGCACTAATTGCCGCAATGGCGGAATTAAGGCCGGTGGTTATATCGTCGGGCGAGGTCGGGAATTTTAGCAGAAGGTCACTGACGAGCGAGTTGTCATAGTTCGGGCTGAACAGCTGGTAGGCGATGCCCTTTTGTTGGGCTGCCCGCAAATCGTCGGTGTTGGCCTCCTGATTCAGATCCGCCACCTGGGCGGGGGTAAGGACCTCACCGCCGTTAGCCTCTTCATTCATATTGGAGTAGTTGTCGTAGCCGGAGATTGTCGCATCGACGACATCAGCGCCGGTGGCGGTTGCTACATCCAAGATCGGCTTACTGGCCGCGTTGGTTGCAATTCCAGCTAAGTAGCCAAGTACTTTGCTGCCAATCTCGTTTTTAACCACGCTACCAATGGCTGTCTCCAGCGCTGTTAAGATGCCGTCCTCTTCCGGGTCAAGCTCCGATATGTCAACCAACACCGGGCCAAAAATGCCGGTACTGTTAATTGGATCGCAGACCGGCGCAGTGACGCTTACCGCGCTGGTTACATTGGCCAGCGTCCCACTCGGCTTGGCGGCAAACTTGCTCTTCTCGGAGCCGCTCACCGAGGCGCCCTTAACTCCGGTCAAAACCTTCCACCCGCCCGACTTGGCAAAACCGGAAAACAGCTTCATCATCACTGCTAGCTGGCTGGCGTGGAGGTCTCCGGTCTTTTCCTGATGGGCGGTATCAAGGGTAATACCGTTTGAGATCCGTAACAGCTGGGCTACACGGACGATCCACAGGCTGCGATTTATGCTCTTGCCAATTGATTCAGCGCCACAAACCTGCATGACAGTACTGGCTGGTCCGACGGTAGCAGAAGCATTGGTTTCGGCATCGCTGACGGTGTTTTCCAGGTCGCTTTTGGCGCTATCCTCGTCGGTCGATTCGGTTTCCGGGGCGCCGTTGGTGTTTTCTTCGGCGGCGGTAACGTCTTGGTCAAGCTGGCTTTTGAGGGTGGCCGGGTCATCGCTAATAGGCTCTTCCTTGCTGGCCAGAAAATTGCGGACGATGCCCCAGTCACCATCCAAAATGCGCGAACGATAACTGACACGGAAGAAATCCAGCCCCGGAAAACGGCCGTCTAACTGGCTCATGAGGGGGCTGTCGGGGTCATCCAGGGTTGCGTCATCTACATTCAAGCGCTCCCCGTCATCAGTAGTCAGGGCATCGACCTCGCCGCTGGGGCCATAGTCGACATGGGCAATGTCGGCATCGGTGGCGAAGGTGTCTAACGAGAAGTTATGGTCGGCGTCCGTAATCGGATCCCCGGTGTTTTGGTCACCCTCTTCCTTGCCCCCCTCGGCAAAAACTTTCCGGTAAAATTTAGGCAATTCCTGCTGGATCTCATGTTTAAGTCGGTTATCGAAGTAGCCGGTAATCTTTTCCTCGATTTGAACCAGTTCATACTGTAAAATCCCGGCAAAACCCAACGCTATAAGTAATCCCCCGCCCCCCAGGGCACCTCCGATAATCCCGGTACGCTTGCGTTTGCTTAGGCGGTTGAAACGGCCAATCAGCCCACTGCCCGATGTTTGGCCACCGCCAGCTAGAGGTCCCGCTCCCGCCCCATCGTCATCCTCCCCACCACTTTTATTTGCCGTCCTGCCGCTCGCCGCCGCATCTCCCGACGGTCCACCGGGCAGCTCGGATCCCCCGGTCGTTGGAACCGAGTTGATGCCGCGCCGAGCCTCGTCACGGAACTTGGCCTGCTCTTGGTCTTGATGGGCTACCTCGTCGCCCTTGCTGTTTGCGCGCTCTAACTCCTCAGCCGGACTATTACCCTCAACCTCGTCCGCCGTTGGTCCCACAATCTAAACTCCCGTTTCAACCGCCGCTTGCTGATACTCTTTGGCCGCGGCTTGGGCCGCCTGCTGCTGCGGCGTTGTACTGATTAACTGGGCCTCGGTCTGGCTGGCCAGTATGCGAATTATGACGTGATTAAGGCCAGCAAAGAACAGCCCTTCTCCCACCGGGAAGGTCGTTAGCCGCGACTTCTCCTCGGATGTTAGCTTAAAAGTTTCGCCGACAATATCGACTGAACTCGGTGCCTGCTTTAGTAGCAGCTGCAAGCTGGAGTTGCTAACAACCGCCCGGCCCATGCGGCTGCTCAAGAAATCATCCACGTCTTGGCTAATTGTGGTCAGCCCCAAAAAGTACTTGCGGGCACGTTTAGCAATACTGAACATGAAGTTGGCGCTATCCTCAAACTTCATTAGCTGCCAGGCCTCATCAACCACCAGGATCCGCTTGCGCTTGTCGCTTTTAACCTTGTTCCAGATGTAATTGAGAACAATGTACATGCCGACCGGCCGCAGCTCATCCTCCAGATCGCGGATGTTAAAGACCACAAACTTGTTATACAGGTCGACGTTGGACTGCTCACTAAAGATGCCGGCAAAGGTGCCGGTGGTGTATTTGCGCAAGCGCTGGGCCAGGCTGGGACCGTTGCCGCTCATTTCCGCCAAGGTCTTATACAGGTCGTTCATAGTCGGCGGCGTGGCACCGTGGGTCAGCGGGTCGTTGGTAATACCGGCTTTGGCATAGGTATTAATAATTGCCACATCAAGATCGGCGTCCTCAGCCGGCGTCAGGCCGATGGTCTGGCCGTTGGATGCCACTTGGTTGCCACCCATCATCAAACGCAGCAGGCCGTGCAGCGTAATAATATTGGCTCGCAGGGCGTTATCGGCATCCTCGCTATCGAGTACCCGCGGTAGATCGAACGGGTTCAATCGGTTTTGGCTGGCCAGTGAGAGGCGCAGATAACTACCGCCAACCGCCTCACACAATGCCCGATACTCATCCTCTGGGTCGACGACGATCACTTCGGTGCCCAACATCAGGCTGCGCAAGGCCTCTAGCTTGATCGCGAAGCTCTTGCCGGCGCCGGACTTGGCGAACACCACCATGTTGGCATTCTCCAGGCTAAAACGGTCGAACAGCACCAGCCCGTTGTTGTGCCGGTTGATGCCATACAGCACACCTTCGTTGCGGCTGAGTTCGGCCGAAGTGAAGGGAAAGCTGGTCGATAACGCGCCGGTATTCATATTGCGGGCCACTTGCAGCTGGTCATACCCCAGCGGCAGTGTTGAGTTGAAGCCCGGCTCCTGTTGCATGCTGGCACCTTTGGTATACACCAGGCTCTGTCCGAAAATACCCTCCACCTTGCGCTGAATATTTTTGAGGTCTTCTAAGCTGTCGGCATACAGGGTGCAGTACAGGCC
>DATKHK010000124.1:0-7073 GCA_035510255.1 Saccharimonadales bacterium (SeqCode)
CAATATCAGGTCGTGATTTTGCTGCTGGAACAGCTCCGGCAGCTTAAGCACACCGGCAGCCAAGATTAGGGGCGTGGCTAGCAAGAAGGAAAAGTGGGCAGCATCCTCGTTAGAGAGGCCAGCGAGCAAGCTGCCCGCCATCGAAGAACCGGAGCGCGAGAATCCAGGAATCAGCGCCAGCGCTTGAACGGTGCCAATTCGGGCGCTCTGCCACCAGGAGAGTTTAGCAATGCGGGTATGGATGGTGCCGGCAGTAGTGTTTTTAGCCCGGCGGCGCAATGCCTCGGCGCCAAGCAACATAAACCCATTGAGAATCAAGAAAAAGGCCGCCGAGCGGGCGGTAATGAAGATTGCCCGGATATTATCTTGAAATAGCAAACCGAGAATACCGGCCGGAACAGTACCGACTACCAGCAACCAACCGAGTTTTGCTTCGATATCGTCGGCCTTAATCTGGCGCAGGCGCAGACTGCGAAAGATTCCGGCCACGACACCCACCCAGGTACTCCAAAAGAAGCCAATCAGTACCAACGCGGTCGCCAGATGGGTTGCCACCAGGAAAATTAGGAAAGATTTGTCGTTTTCGTGAATATTCCAGCCGAACAGTGCCGGAAAGATAACCCCATGGCCAAGGCTGGAAACCGGAAACAGCTCAAAAGCGCCTTGCAGCAATCCCAGAACAGCAGCTTGAAACACGGTAATCATTACTGTTTAGCTTAGCGGAATGTACTGGGATTGGCCAGAAATGAGTTTAGGCAAAACGGGCGGCCAGATCGTCGAGCAGGTCATCAAGAGCCTTGACCTGATCTTCCTGTGGGGTAAAGCGTCCATCAGCCACCTGGGAGTTAGCCCGCGGAATTATCACATCCACATACACCGGCACCATCTTCAAGATGAACAGCAGCTGCTTAAGCTGCATTACGGCCCGCAAGCCGCCGGCAGCAGCGCCGTACCCTACAAAGGCCGCCGGCTTGCCCTTCCACTCCTTATAAATAAAGTCGAGCGCATTCTTGAGTGAGGCGGGATATCCGTAGTTATACTCTGGTGTCACGAAAATAAAGCCGTCAAACCCAGCCACCACAGCCGCCCAACGCTTAGTGTGTTCATGCTCGTACTGCCCCATGGCTGGCACTCGCGGCTCATCAAACATCGGCAGGTTAATCTCGGCCAGGTCGATAATCTCAAACTTTAAGTCCTGGCGCTGGCTAGCCTGCCCCAAGACCCACTTGGCAATCGAAGGGCCAATACGCTGAGGCCTCGTGCTGCCGATAATAATACCAATTTTTTTATTCAAGTTACTTGAACTCTTCGCTGCCATACTTTACTCCTCAACCATAAATTGCTATACTTTGTATAGTTTAATAATAGTGCCAATACTATATATTGTAAAGTATGAATACTCCCTCCCCTTCCCTCATTGAACAACGTACCGGCTGCATCGCCGCTTCGTTAAAGATTGTTGGTGACAAATGGACCGCCCTACTGTTGCGCGATCTGGCAACCGGCCCGCGCCGGTTTAGCCAGCTGCAAACCTCGCTTGGAGGCATTAGCCCCCGCACGCTTTCGCAACGGCTAGAAAGCCTGGTGGAGCATCGGATTATTACCAAACAAGCCTATGCCGAGATGCCGCCTCGCGTCGAGTACGAACTGACCCAAAAAGGCCGAGACTTGCTGCCAATTCTGCAGGCTATGGCCAATTGGGGCCTGAAGCACCACTCCAGCTAAGAATTGGGCTAGCACTTATCATTGGGAGCAGTAGCATATTTGCCTCCGGCGCATGCAACCTGGCGTAAGCCAAGGGGCTACTAAGCCGGAGTGAATATGCTACTGCTCCCCATCGGATTAGGTGTGAGGGTGAATGTACAGGTGAAGCTTAGACTGTTGCACCTGCTGCTGAAGATAGGTGTTGAAATCAATGGGCTTAATCAGAATCTGGGCCGCATCAACCTGGCTGTGATCACTGTTATAGCCAATGACCTTGATGATACTGTAGCCGTATTGGCTCTGAACGAGACCGGACACCTGACCAGGCTGCAGCGCAAAGGCGGCGTTGGAGAAAGCCGGAACCATTTGGCTTTTACTGAAGAAACCGAGGTCACCGCCGTTGGATGCTGAGCTATCCTGCGAGTACTTCTTGGCTAGCGTTGCGAAGTCACCGCCGGCTTTTACCTGATTTAAGATTCCCTGAGCCTTAGACTTGGCCTGAGCGTTCAGTGCGGGATCACTCTGCACAGCGGTACTCACCTTTTGCTCTAATAGCTGGAAGCGCACTTTCTTATCAAGGTCACTAATTGACCAGCCATAGTACTTGTTGAGTACATCTACCAACTTGGCCTGACCGCCAGCCGACTTGGTAATTTGGCTGACTTGGCTTTGAACCTCTTTATTACTCACACTGACTTTATACTTATGCGAAAGCTGGGTAACAATCGAGTCTTGTTGCAACTCCGTCAATACCTCGGTTTGTAGTTGCTTTAGCTGCTGCTTGCCAGTGGCAGTCGTAAAATCAACAGCCGGTTTGCCGCTAGCGGTGGTTTGGCTGAGATAATAGTGCTTTACTGAATCAACCTCAAAGAGGTAATCGGAATAGCTAGCAAAATGACCGTTAACCTGCTCAGCGGGATACGGTACGATTTCGGAAACGATCTGTACGATGCGGCTATCACTCTGATACTTGTAGATAAGCACTGCGAATACAACCAAGAATAGAGCGACTAGCCCCACCACGGTGCCACCGATTACCCACCATCCGCGATGGTTGGCCAGAGGAGTTTTGACTGCGCCGGCCGGCTTCGGAGAATCTGACGCCAGGCTCGGCATTACTGAACTCTTCGGCGTCGAGTGCGAAGGAGTTGCTGCCAGATCGGCAGCCACCGCTGAAACCGCGGGGTCTACGCCCTTAGAATGAGTACGCCTAACCTTAGAGGGGCCTGTGGATCTACGTGCCGAAGCCCGTCCTGCCGGCTTTTTATCCTTTTCCAATGAAAAAACTCCTTATGCTATATGTATCGTACCTTACTTCTGCGGGGGTGTCGAGACGATACCGTGAGCTACCGTCATGATCTGGCTATGTACCTCTTCTGGATGGTGAACACTCTTCAGCACCCAATCGGAAGTGTAGGTCTGGACGGTGATATCGCCAAACTTGAGTAAGGCTGCCTGGATACCCTTAATATGGTAGTTGATTGACTGGATTTTATCGAAGCCCACCTCGCTGACCTCACGATTAAAGAAACCCTTTTGGCGGATATTAATCAGCCGCTGGCTGGTAACAATATAGACACTGTAGAACCAACCTACCCAATGGTAGAACCAGTACATGAGCACGAGCAACGGCACAACAATCACGGCTTTCAGCAGGAATGAGTACAGTGGGCCACTGAGAATAAAGTCGAGCGGCAAGATTACCACCAAAATTGCCAGCAGACCATAGATGAGGGGGCGGCGCAGCACTACCGGATGCTGGCGGAACACCAGCACCACCTGTTCATCTGGGTGCTGGCCGGGAAACTCTTTGAGTATGGCTGGCTGGGCGGCGCTTTTACTCATGGTCTTATTTTAGCAGATAAGCATAAGTGGCGTTGGGTTACCCACTCGGCACTTGCTATAATGAAGCGGCGGCAATCCGGCCGCTTTAGCTTTTGCCCCGGTAGCTCAGTGGATAGAGCGCCTCCGTCCTAAGGAGGGCGTCGGGAGTTCGAATCTCTCCCGGGGCGCCAGCAATTATTAGCTCGGCAGAAACTCTACGCTTTTTTGAACGGCTTGGTTGGCTGGGTGTAGTGTTCGTGGGCCAGGTGATAGCTGAAAAGCTCGTTGGGCTCGAACCAAAGCTTGACCTCGGCTTTAGCTTCTTCAATATCGCCGGACGCGTGCACAATGTTAGGTATGCCGGTACCGGCGGTGTTGGCGTGGGTATAGCCCATATGGGAGTAGTCGCCGCGAATGGTACCTGGGGCGGCACTGGCCGGCTCGGTCTCCCCGACCATCTTGCGCACCAGCCCGACAGCGCCAAGCCCTTCAAGAACCAGCACAATTACCGGACCAACCATCATAAAATCAAGATTGACGTCAAATACTTCCTGACCACGCCGCGAGATCAGCTTACTGATCTTTTCGTAGTGCTCGTGGTAATGCCCTTCGGTAGGCTCAATCATTTTCATGCCAACAATTTTAAGACCAACCCGCTCAAAGCGGGTTAGGATCTCCCCGACAATACCGCGTTGGACGGCATCGGGTTTGATAAGGACGAGGGTTCGCTCCATAAGGGTTAGGTTCTCCAGGTTATTTGCAAGTTAATTTATGAAAGGCTGCCACGGCCGGTTCCGGATCGGGACTAATAATGCCCATCCGCAAGCGCTCCGGTGCTAGCATCGCCGCCGCCACCCGAACGCAGTCGGCTGGCGTCACCGCTTCAATCTCGGCCAGGGTTTGCTCAACCGAGCGTAGCTCTCCGAGCAAGACCTGCTGCGTACCGAGCCGGTCGGCAACCGCGCTGTTTGATTCCATTGCCATTTGCAAGCTCCCCCGGATCTGGTTTTTTGCTTTAGTAAGCTCTTCTTCAGCTGGGGGCTGCTTGGCGATCAACCGCAACTCTTCCATAATAGCAGCTATCGCTTCGGCTTGTTTAGCGCGATTTACCCCAGCATACACTTCAAACTCGCCGGTGTCGACAAAATTATCAACGCCGGCAGTCACGCTGTAGGCTAGTCCTTTGCGCTCACGTACATTAATAAATAGCCGTGAGCTTAAACCCCGGCCTAAAATAGTGGTAATAATTTTAGCCGCCGCATCATTTGGGTGACGATACGGATAGGCAGTAGTCCCGATAACCAGATGGACTTGGGCGGTATCTTTAGTCAGGGTAGCGGTGGTATCGGTGGCTAGCTCACGGGTAACCGGCACGGCCTTTGGCGCTACTCCCGGCTTCATGTCCCCCAACAGCGCCTCGGCTTGCTTGACGATAGCGACGTGATTAACCCGGCCAGCCGCTACCACCGCCAGCTTGGATGGCTGGTACTGATGAGCCAGGTAGTCGGCAATCTTCTGGCGCGGAATAGTCTGAATAACCTCCTCGCTCCCCAAAATAGCGTTGGCCAGCGGATGATCCGGCCACAACAACGGTGGTGTCAGACGGTGGACAAAGCTGGCGGGATCGTCGTGGTACAGGTTCATCTCTTCCAGTACCACATTCCGCTCCCGGTCGATCTCGGCCGGATTCAGCAAAGAGTTGCGCAGCATATCAGCCAGGATATCGAGGGCCAGTTCGGTGTGCTGGTATGGCGTTTTAACGTAGAAGCAGGTCAGGTCATTTGAGGTGTAGGCGTTGGTCCAGCCACCGACCACGTCAACCTCCTCGGCAATCAGCTTCGGCGAGGGGCGCTTGGTTGTCCCCTTAAATAGCAGGTGCTCCAGGAAGTGAGAGACACCACCGTTGTGTGGATAGTCTTCATAGCGGCTCCCCACGCCGGCATACAGCGAGACGGTAGCGCTGTAGGCACCTGGCAAGGTCGCGGTGATTACCTGGAGGCCATTCGACAGTTTTGTACTCTCGGGTTTCACGCGGTGCGCTCCTGCAAGCGATGCCAGACAAACCAGGCAGCGACCAGCAAGACAGCGGCAATTAGAAGATAGGAGAACGGACGAATAACCTGCTCAATGCTGGCCAGGTTACTGGCCAGGTAGTACCCCAGCACCATCAGAAAAATACTCCAGATTGAAGCGCCTACCAATAGTCCGCCGACAAACAGCCGCCGTGACTCCCCCGCAATACCAGCCGCATAGCCAACATATCCGCGAATGAACGGTAAGCAGTACCCCAACGGGGTTGCCACCCGCCCGTGGCGCTGCAGCCAGCGATGGGCTCTCTCCAGATCACGCTTGGAAAGCAAGACGTAACGTCCGTAGCGCTCAATTAACGGCACACCGCCGTAGCGGCCAATGGCATGCGAGATAGAGCCGCCGACGAGCTGGGCAACCAACGCCACCACAAAGGCCACCACCGGGTTCATAGTCCCTTGGCGGATTGCCGCCCCGGCTAGCAGCAGCATAACTTCAGAGGAGAACAGCCCGACCGTTCCTAAAACTAAGCCTAAGCCGAGACCGGTATAACCGAGATGCTGTATTAAACTGGTAGAGGTATGTCCGAACAATATGGTGATATTATGCGGCAAGCGGTAGCGGAAAACCAGCCCCAACGCCCTTTCATTGTGCGACATTGGTACAACTCCCCTTTCGCGGTGTAGTATGAGGTTATGGCAGCACAAGCATTAAGTGAATTGGTGACGGATTTTCTGGAATATATGGAAATCGAGCAAAACCGCTCCCAAAAAACCATCGCCAACTACGATCACTACCTGCAGCGGCTGGTCGAATTCAGCAACGACGCGCCGATTACCAAGCTGAGCGCCGAGGTGGTGCGCAAGTGGCGGTTGTGGCTGAACCGCCTGACCGACCAAAATGGCGGCCCAATCAGTAAAGCCACGCAAAACTACCATTTAATTGCCCTGCGCAGTTTCCTCAAATACCTGGCTAAGCGGGATATTGAAGCGCTGCCCAGCGATAAGGTGGAGCTCGCCAGTGTTACCCGGCCCCAAGTCACCTTTTTGGACACCGAGGAGGTTGAGCGGCTGCTTGGCGCCATGGATGTATCGACGCCGGTGGGTTTGCGCGACCGGGCCATTATTGAACTACTTTTTTCCGGTGGGCTGCGCGTCAGCGAATTAGTCAGCCTGAACCGTGAACACATAAATTTAGAGCGGCGGGAGTTTAGTATTCGCGGTAAAGGGCAGAAAGACCGGCTGATCTTTATTAGCGATGAGGCCGCCGCTTGGCTGGAGCGCTATTTAAAAAGTCGCAAGGATAACTTTAAGCCGCTGTTCGTCCATTACGCCGGCAGTCTGGATGGTCTGGACGACGGCGCTTACACCCGTCTAACCGCCCGCAGCGTGCAGCGATTGGTTGGCCGCTATGCCCGCCTGGCCGGCATTACCAAACACGTGACACCGCACACTCTGCGCCACAGCTTTGCCACCGACCTACTCACCAACGGCGCGGACCTGCGTAGCGTCCAGAGC
>DATKHK010000125.1:0-4492 GCA_035510255.1 Saccharimonadales bacterium (SeqCode)
GATAACTATCCCGGCTTTCCCGACGGCATCGGCGGCATGGAGCTGAGCGACGCCATGGCTAAGCAGGCCAAACGCTTTGGCGCCGAGATCCGTACCGGCGTGTGGGTGCAGGAGTTGAAACCGGCCAACGGTGCCGACAAAGGCATTATTACCCTGGAAACCTCGGCTGGGCCGCTACAGGCCAAAAGCGTACTGATTGCTACCGGATCGCTGTACCGCCATCTAGAGGTGCCCGGTGAAAAGGAGTTGGAAGGTAGCGGCGTGCATTACTGCGCTACCTGCGACGGCCCGCTGTACCGCGACGCCCACATTATCGCGGTTGGCGGCGGCAACTCAATGCTGCAGGAGGGGCTGTTTTTGACCAAGTTTGCCAAAAAGCTGACGATCCTGGTGCGCGGCCCGAAGTTTAAGGGCGCCGAGGTGCTGATTGAGCAGTTAATGAAGCATCCCAATGTGGAGGTGCTGTTTAACACCCCCGTTACCGAGGTCCAAGGCGAAGGCAGCTTTACCGGCGTGGCGACCAAAAATAAGGAAACCGGCAAGACCGGCGTGGTTACCGGCGACGGATTATTTGTATTTATTGGCCTAATTCCCAACACCGACTGGATCAAAGGCACGGTTGAGCTAGATGAGCGCGGCTTCGTGCATATTAACCACGCCTTTTCTACCAACGTGCCGGGAGTGTTCGCGGCCGGTGATGTGGTGGTCGGTTCGGTGGGGCAGGTGGCCTCGGCGGTTGGCGAGGGCGTCTCGGCAGCGCTTTCCATCCGGCAGCATCTCGACCCCAACCATTCTCTGCCCAGCTACGCTGTCAACCAGGCGTAAGAGCGTTGACAAGCCAAAGCCTCGGGAGTAAGCTAGCTTTCATGAAGTCTCAAATACGCATCATGTGGGTTAGCATTTTCCGCAAGTTTGCGTATGTCCTGCTGCCAATTGACAGGACCTGAGGCCACAGTATATTCACAAATGTGCACCGGCCTCAAAAGGGGCCGGTTTTTTTGCGGGGAGTAGCTCAAGAGACAGCTGGACATACGCTATGGCGTGTCACGAACGCCATAGCGTCCGGTAGTCTCAGGTAGAGCGGCGGCAATGGGTGCTGCAGATGCTGGTTCGATCCCGGCCTTCCCGATACGCACCATACCCACAACGACACCACCACGGAGGTGATTGCTGCAATGCGTTGCAAGTTGAAGATGATTTCCGGCCAGACAGAGGGCCTCGTAGCTTTTCTGGCTGACCCTGACGTTTGCTTTGACATTGATGACCGCAAAAAGATGATTGAACGGGCCCAGTTCGGCTGGGAGATCAACGTCGATATCCCGCTCGCGCTCGTGCTGTGTAAGCTCAGGGAGTCATCGGCGGCCGGGCTACTGTTTCGTCCACCTGGATGTCCTCGCGCGGTCGCTCTGCACGATCCGCGCGGACTGAGGCAAGCCTTTCAGGAGCGGATTCGGGAGGAAAAGATCAAGCTGCGGAAGGAGAACGAGCGGCTAAGGGGAACGCGGCTGTATGTTCGGCGGACGGCTGACATCCAAGTGCCGGTAGCAACATGATGGCTGAGCAGAAGCGGCCAGCCGGTGAGGCTAGGTCGGTCGAAGATGAGGTGGTGACAGACCTCATGGGGTCTGTCATCGGCAGGTACCAACTGCGCTACCTTCAGCCCAACTCTTCCGATAATACGCCGGCAAGCTCCGGTCATGCTTCGGGTGAGCCATCCGCACCTAGTGGGCACGGCTCAGATACAATCCGTCCTTGGCGGTAGTCGTAAAGATGGGTAATTGCGCTTCCGGCGCTTCGTATGGTCTAACAGATCGTACGAAGCGCCGGTTTTGCCATGGTATACTAAAAACCAGCAATCAAAGGAACAACAATGGCAGAACTTGGTGTCGGCAAAAACGCACCCGACGTGGTCAACGTGGTAATTGAAATCCGCCGCGGCGAAGGACAGAACAAGTATGAGTTGGATAAAGATACCGGCTACTTAACGCTTGACCGGGTTAATGGAACCACCGCCAAATATCCGGCTGACTATGGCTACCTGCCAGGCACTCTTTGCGATGATGGTGACCCACTGGATGCGCTGTTAATAATCGATGAATCGGTGCCGCAAAACGTAGTGGTGCCGGCCCGGCCGATTGGCGTCCTGCGCATGGTTGATGATGGCGAAGGTGACGAAAAGCTGATCTGTGTGCCGGCTAAGGATGTCAGCCAGGACCATATTCGCGAAGTAGAAGATTTGGGCCCGCAGTTCAAGCATCAAGTTGAGCACTTTTATAGCCACTATAAGGATTGGAAAAACGACTGGAAGGGCAGCCCGGTCAGCTTTAACGGCTGGGGTGACGCCGCCGCAGCCAAGCAGGTGGTTACCGAATCGATCGAGCGCGCCGCGAAATAAATCCCGCCCCTTGCGTCAAAGCTCTCATGCTTATATGATAGAGGCAAAGCTAAATAGGGCGAAAACAAAAAATGGCAATTACAGTAGCAATCAACGGCTTTGGCCGGATTGGGCGCAACGCATGTAAAATTGCGCTGGCCCATCCTGAGTTAGAGGTAGTGGCGGTAAATGACCTAACCGACACCAAGACTTTGGCGCACTTATTAAAGCACGACTCCAACTATGGGCTGTACCATCAGGATGTCAGCTTTGATGAAAAGAACCTGATAGTAGATGGCAAGAAGATCCAAGTGCTGGCCGAAAAGGATCCGGCGGCGCTGCCCTGGAAAGCCCTGGGCGTCGATGTAGTGATTGAAAGCACCGGCTTTTTCACCCACCGCGAGGATGCCGCGAAGCACATAACCGCTGGGGCTAAGCGGGTGGTGTTGAGTGCACCCGGCAAGGGTGACGACATCCCAACCTTCGTTATTGGCGCCAATGAAGAAAAGATTACAGCCAAGGACGTGATTATTAGTAATGCCAGCTGCACCACCAACTGCATAACCCCGCTAATGGTCATACTTGACCGCGAGTTTGGGGTTGAAAAATCGCTGATGACCACCGTTCACTCCTACACCGCCAGCCAGCGCTTGCAGGACGCGCCGGCTAAGGACCTGCGCGAAGCCCGCAACGCCGCTGAAAACATTGTGCCAACCACTACCGGTGCTAGTAAAGCCGCCGCTCGGGCCTATCTCCCGCTTAAAGACATCTTTGATGGCATAAGTATACGCGTGCCCACTCCAGTAGTGTCGCTTTCTGACATCACCCTTGTTAGCAAGAAAGACACTACGATTGAAGCGGTCAATGCCGCCCTAATAGCTGCTAGCAAGAAATCCGATCTGCAGGGCATTGTGGCGGCGACCGACGAGGAGTTGGTTTCCAGCGACTACATCGGCAACAGCCACTCGGCGATTGTCGATCTGAAGCTGACCAATGTCGTTGGCGGCAATCTGGTTAAGGTGGTCGCTTGGTACGATAACGAGTGGGGGTACTCTAACCGTTTAGTTGAAAGCGTGATTAATGTCGGAAAGACAATTTAATGAAAAGATTGTATAGATGAAAATCTTCCTGGGGGCTGACCACGGCGGCTACGAGCTTAAAAATACCATTAGCGAGCATTTAGTCCACCGAGGATTTACGGTTGAGGACTGTGGTGCTACCACGCTTGACCCCAAGGACGATTATCCTCAATACGCCTATGACGTGGCCGCTAAAATTCTGGGTGAGGAGGACGGCCAAGCCCTGGGAATCTTGGTCTGCCGTAGCGGCGAGGGCATGGCGATGGCCGCTAACCGCGTGCATGGGGTGCGTGCAGCCGTGGTTTGGGACCAAGACCTGGCCCGTGAAACCCGCCGCGACAACCACGCCAACGTCCTTAGCCTGCCTGCCGATTTTGTGGATCCCGAGGCCGCGATTGCCATTGTCGAGAGCTTTATTGCAGAAAAACCGTCCCAGGACGAGCGGCACACCCGCCGGGTTAAACAAGTTGAGGAATTATACGGCTAATGGCAATTATTGTGCCGACTGTGCTGGCCACCACGCCGGATGAACTCGGTACCATGCTGGATCGGGCTGAAAGCCTGAGTGAGCGCGTTCATATTGATATTAGTGACGGCCAGTTTACCCCCAATCCAACCGTTGGCCTGGCCCAGGTGCAGGTTGGTGAGAACACCTTGCTTGATCTTCACTTGATGCTGCAGGATCCGATGGCGCAGCTAGAAACGGCGTTAAGCCTGAAGCCCAACCTGATTATTTTTCACGTTGAATCTGGCGGCGATTTAATGGGAGGGCTGGGTCATGTACGCCAGGTTGGCATTCACGCCGGGGTGGCTATCCTACCGCAAACGCCGGTGGAGGCTGCCAGGGCCCTGATTGAGCATGCCGACCACGTTCTAATTTTTACCGGCCATCTGGGCTACAACAATGGCGATTTTCAGCCGGACCAGTTGGAGCGGGTGGCGGCGGTGCGGGCGATTAAGCCGGACGTAGAGGTGAGCGTTGATGGCGGGGTGACCGACCGCAACGCTGCCCTTATTGCACTTGAGGATGTCAATGTGC
>DATKHK010000126.1:0-5061 GCA_035510255.1 Saccharimonadales bacterium (SeqCode)
CCCACCAGCTTGGTACTGGGTAATCGAGTCTTTGCGCTGCTTAGCCTCGCGCTGCAACACCGTAAGGATTTCAGCTTCGCTAAGATCATGCCCCACCTTTATCTGTTCGTTTTTTAATGAACTTTTAAGCAATCGCAGCACCGAAGTGCGCGCCACCACCCCCTCTTTCATCGAGGTAGCTAGATCTTGGTCAAGTTGGGTCTGCAGGGACATGGGTGATAATTCCACCTAACGATACAGGGCTTGGCGGGCCTTGGCAGCTTTACGGGTAGCTTTACGAATGGCAATTTCGCGCTGCTCGCGTTTGGTCAGCGGTTTTTCGAAGGCTCGCTTGCGGCGCGCCACTCCGAGTACACCAGATTGCTGCACTTTTTTATTAAAGCGCCGAATCAAGTTTTCTAATGATTCCCGATCATCTTTGCGAGTTACTAAAAGCAAAGAAATCACCTTCCTTTCTCATCCATCGTTAACCTGATTATCATACCTGAAAATTAGCCCTTCAGCAAGTCAGAAACCTGGTGCAGTTTCTAATCGGCCAACAGATGGGCATGGAGATGATCGATTTCCTGCCCAGCCTGACGCCCCACACTAAATCGCACCTTATATCGACCGCTGACCTGTTGGTCCTTGGCTACCTCTTGGATAGCCGCAACCAAACGTCCAGCAGCTTCCGGAGATATGGCATCCAAATTATCAATGTGCTCCTTTGGCATTACCAACAGATGGAGGCGGGCCTTGGGATGAATATCTTTAATAGCGGCAAAACTGTCGTTTTCCCAGATAACCGTATCTGGGTCATGGGAGAGCTTACAGAACAGGCAGTCGGACTTCATAGCTGCACTGTAGCAAACAGCGGCGGCTAGCTCAAATTCTCGTAAATAAGTGCGGGGTAAAATCTGGCCGCCGTCCTTGGCGGCCAGATCTGGGTTGACCTTGTCTTGCTACGTTTGCTGCAGGCTAGGCTGAGCGCCCAGCCTGATAGGGCCGCGTCGGACGGTACCGCTATCGGAACTGCCAGCTGACCTGGAGGTGTTGGCTCGCACTGTCTTAGCGCGCGCCTTCAGATACTCCACGATCGCCTCTTTGATTTCCCCTTCCTCGGAGCGAGAAAGCTTGGTGGCTAGAGCCGTCGAGAGGAATGGATGCTTATCCTCTTTCCTGCCATACCTTGAAACCATTTTCGCGGCGATGACCGGAGTGATGGTTTTGAGGCATTTTCGTCGAACCGTCCTAAACGTTCGATGGTCTCTGCTACTGATATCAGCAGCCCTCCTGTATAGAGAACCCAAAGCATGTAGCTCGAGATCGTCGATCTCGTTTGGGCTGTAGCCCAAAAAATACCTGAATTCAACGGGAAGATCCCGAAGATCTACTCTGTATGCCTGCGTTACAGATGACAAGGTACTTGTCCTTTGCGGTAGTTGGCCAACAAAATGCCCATATGGACATAAGCTTTTTTACCAGTTATTACTGTCAAAAGTCAATAGAATTGCGAAAAATAGCTTTGCTAAAGGAAAAAACTACTTTCTACAGATGGCATCAGGAGGGATTGCCCTAAAACTACTTGACAAAGTGCCAGTTTATTGATATTATTGTGCGCATATCGAAACGTCTGTCTGTATTTGGCAGGCGTTTTTGATATAGGGCACCTTCTAAACGTTGGCATTCCAGTAATGGAAGTAACAGAGCGATGTCCTTTTGGCCTATCCAGGCATGCAACGGGAGAAAGGAGTCTATCTTATCCCCCTATGTATACCCTACACAAGCTGATCACATGGTTCATGATTCTGATCAGTCCGGCGAGAATGATAGCGGCCCTGCCGATTATCATCCCCACTAGTGTAAGCGCCCAGTCGGCGCAGACCAACGCACCTTACCACCTAACCCTAGATACCAGCACTCCGCAGGCAATTACTGTTCACGTGCCGGCCCAGCCGAACTTCGATACCGATGTTCTGGCTCCGCTACGCGCTGAGCAGGCTGCTGAAGCGGCCGCTGCCGCCCAGGCGCAAGCCCAGGCTCAAGCTGCTGCTGTAGCCGCTGAGGCCGCCCGTGTGGCTGCCCAGGCTGCTACCGCTCCTGCGGTTTCCGCCCCAGCCGGTGACGCTGCCTTTCAGCAGCTAACCTACTGTGAGGCCGGTGGTGACTATACCCGTAACTCAGGTAACGGTTACTTCGGTGCCTACCAGTACAGTCTGGCTACCTGGAACGACTACGACGGCTATGCCCGTCCCGACCTGGCTCCGGCCAGCGTTCAGGACGCCCGGGCTCACGCCGACGTCGCCCGGCGCGGTTGGTCGGCTTGGCCGGCCTGTGCCCGCAAGCTAGGTTTATTGTAAGGAATATCAAATACCAAAAACCCGTCCTTCCTCATGGAAGTGGCGGGTTTTTGGTGTTACCATGGCTAATACTTCTTTGACAACCTATAGATACAGATAGATAGCTCACCGTGACCATACCAACTGAAAGAGGCTAACAATGAGCACCGATACCGTAGATGCCGTCCACCCACTCGTGGCAGCTCCACGGCAGCTGCTGCTGGCAGAGCCGCCTAGTGTTGCAGAGGTGATAAACCGTGCCCTGGAACACTGGAAAGATCATCCGCGCAAACCACTCGAGCTAACATTGGCCGATTGTGACCACTGCGACATAGAGCCATTTCGCAGCGTTCAAGCCAGGATTTGGGGCAATGCCAAAAGCTACGATGAAGTGGCTGCCTACGCTGGAGATGTCGACGGCATTGAGGTCAATCACTACTTCGATGATTTTGTGATACCAACGACCATCCTAACTGAGGCCGCCCCTTCGTCCGGCGCGTTGCTGTGCTTTGAGGAGGGTCGCCTGCACAGCTTGGTGTTCCATAGGTACAGCGGTAACTCGATTCTTGGTCGCAACATGATGAGGGTGATGGATCAAGCGACCTACTTTGATTCGATAATTGCAGACATCAAGAGCATTACGCCGCACCGCACCGAAGCTTGGACCTTGAGGCACATCATGGAAAACCGTTGGCAGCGATCTGAGGAGGAGGTACAGCTGGCACTGAAACTGGTAAAAGACTATTACAATAGGAATGAGCAACCTTCGCCACTTGGCAGCTTTTTATAGTGGTAGTTGGAAGTAGTCGCGGTGGGTGGTGGCGGGAGCGCGCAAGCGTTTCCGCCGCTCTCGCCACAAGCTATCTATTTATATCTTAATTTTTTATCTTATTTACCTAGCTAGAGCCGGCTGACCTGGTTAGGTGTAGCAGGTTGGCCAGGTAGCTAATGAACTGGACAACGTCGTGCAACAGCTGACCAAATACCGGCACAATGAATGGCACCAAGAAAATCGCCAGCAAGATGAATATCAGATGCCGGCGGACCAAGCCGATCAGTGCGCCGATTAAGCCGATCAATACCAGTAAGGTCACCAGCCACTGAATGCTGTGCGGGAAGACCGCCACAAACCGGTTGAAGGTGGTGACTAGAAACTGGTAGAGGTTCACGGTTTAGGCGCTACTTTTTAGGCGTTTCGGATTCTATGAAGGAACGAACGCTCTGTAGGGTGTCCATAAACTGAGCTGGAAAGACGATAGTCGAGTTTTTGTCGGTAGCGATCTCGGTGAGGACCTGTAGGTTGCGCAGCTGCAAAGCAATCGGGTGGGCCTGAATGATGTCGGCGGCGTCACCGAGCTTGGCGGCGCTTAAGAATTCGCCTTCGGCGGCGATCACCTTGGCCCGCTTTTCGCGTTCGGCCTGGGCCTGGGCCGCCATGGCCTGTTGCATGATGGGCGGCAGCTGAATATCCTTGAGCTCTACCACACTCATCACCACCCCCCACTGCTCGGTTTGCTTGTCCAAGATTCCCTTAATGGAGGTATTAATCTTTTCGGTTTCACTGAGGAGTTCGTCCAGCTGGGACTGGCCGACAATGTTGCGGACGGTGGTTTGGGCGATCTGGTTGATAGCCACCGCCACGTTTTCGATTTCTACCAACGACTTGGTGGGGTCATCTACCTTGTAGTAGGCCACCGCCGCCACATCAATCGAAACATTATCTTTCGTGATGATGTTTTGCGACTGGATCGGCATGGTCTGGGTGCGCAGGTTGACCTTGCGCAGCTGGTCGATTAGCGGAATGATCAGCCGCAAACCGGGACCCTTGATCGGAGTTTGGACCCGGCCGAGCCGAAACACCACTCCCCGCTCGTACTGGTTAATGACGCGTACACCTAAGCCAATGATCACGATGACCACAATAATGAGGACTGCCCACATAACTACGCTCCTATACTGAACCGCTGCTGCAGTTCTTTAACAATTTGCTTGATCGGAATCATTTCCTGGGCGCCGGACTTCATGTCGCGTAAGATGACGCTTTCTTCCTGGACCTCTTTTTGGCCAATGATCACCGCCACCGGCACGTCCAGCCGGTTAGCCCGGTCAAGCTGGGTGCCAATACCATCCTTATCGACCGCCCCAACCGCGCCGACGCCGGCATCAAGCAGGCGTTCGATTAGATTGAAAGCAGCCAATCGGGCCGGCTCACCCAGGCTGGCCACATAGACATGCACCGGCCGCGGCTCCGGCACTTGAGCACCGGCCGCCTCCAGTTCTAGGAGCAACCGCTCAATACCCAGGCCAAAGCCGGCTGCCGGAGTCGGCTTACCGCCCAACTGCTCCACTAGGTTATCGTAGCGGCCGCCGCCGCCCAAGCTACTCTGAGAGCCCTCGCGCTCGCCGTAAAACTCAAACACCGTGTGGGTGTAGTAATCGAGTCCACGCACCAACTGAGGGTTCAGCTCATAGGGAATCTCGGCTGAGTCTAAGTACTCCAATACCTGGGTAAAGTGGGTATTGCTGGCATCAGACAGATAATTAAGGATTTGGGGCGCTCCGGCTACCACGGCGCGGGTACTGCGCTCCTTGGAATCAAGTACGCGCAAGGGGTTGGTTTTAATCCGCTGCTGGTCGATCTCGGCCAGCGCTTTCTGGTTGTCTTTAAGGTAATCGACCAGCGCCTTGTGGTACTTTTTGCGGTCGGCCGTGTCGCCCAAGCTATTGATTTGCAGCGATATCC